>JAHEYA010000135.1 GCA_023251855.1 Bacteroidota bacterium | reverse complement strand
AATTCTTTAAACAATTATGCAATCCCAAATCCTTTAGCCAATATTACCACTCCGGGAACTCACGTTTATGTTGTTAGTGTTACTAGTTCACAAGGTTGCGTAAAAAAAGATTCTATTTCCATAACGGTTACACCTAGTTACCCTCCGAATCCAATTGCTTATGGATACCCAACACCAATTTGTGCGGGTGATACTGTTCATCTTGGTGTAACTTTTGGAAATTCTGTTCCTTCAGTCTGTGGTATAAATCCCGTTGGTTGTTCAGCTCCATTAATTGCAACTGTTGGTACCGGAACCACTGCAAACACTTCTACAACCTGGCCCGCACCTTATGGCAACTGGTACACTTCAGCTAAACAACAGTTTCTGTTTAAAGCAACAGAATTAAATGCTGCCGGTGTAACAGGTGGTAAAATCGATCAGTTGGATTTTAATGTTTCATCTATCCCAACAGGTGCCATAACTACTTATCACCAGTATACTATCAATATGGGTTGCACTAATTTAAATGCACTTACAGCCTCCTGGGTGGGCAGTTTGTTTAATGTATACACCCCCAAAAACCATACTGTTACTACAGGTTGGAATGCTCATCCTTTTGATAATGCATTTGAATGGGATGGAGTTTCAAATGTTGTTGTAGAAATATGTTTTAATGAAGGTCCGCCAAATCCCAACTACACCAATAGTTGTATTTCTCCAAATACCTTAACTTCATTTATATCCTGTCTCTACAAATACAGCGATCAAAACCCAATGTGTCCTGCTACGAGTGTTCCTCAAACAAGCAGTAACAGGCCGAATGTAAAATTGCATTATTGTGGTGGCTCTCCTGACTCTTCCAGATATACGTATAGCTGGTTGCCTTCCTCAGGAGGAATCCTTCATCCACATAATCAAACTACCGGAGCTATACTGCCCGGAACAACAAATTATGCTATAGTTGTTACTGATACTGTTAGTGGCTGTTTGGATACTGCCCATGTTATTATAACGGCAAACAACCCAACAACATTGCATGTTACTGCAAGTCATGATACAACAATTTGTCCTGGTGGAGCCATAGCAACTTTAATAGCAACAGGAGCACCTAATTATATCTGGAGCCCGTCAACAGGTTTGTCAAGCACAAACACTGCCATTACACACGCTACTCCAACTGCCACTACTACCTATACTGTTACCGGAACAGGTCATTGTACAACTGGCCCATCAAAGGATAGTGTAAAGGTTTCCGTATTTACAGGAACCCCATTGCACATTAATGCAGGAATAGATCATGAAGTTTGTGGTACTGATCCGTTTAATTTGATCGCCACAAGTTCTGGTGGATATGGAGGTAATACCTATAAATGGATCATAATTTCTCCTTCTGTTGCAGATAGTATTCAAAACTCCACTTCAGTACTCGCATTTGTAATCCCTACAAATGATAATACCAATACATATCAGGTAACTGTTAAGGATACTTGCGGGAATACAGCGACCGATCAGGTGGTTGTGATCGCTCATGTTGAATGTAAGCTAACCATCCCTAACGTATTTACTCCAAATGGTGATGGCACTAATGATAATTTTATTGTTAAAGGAACTGGGATAAAAATATATTCAGCGGTTATCTATAACCGTTGGGGAATAAAAGTATTCGAATCTACTGATATTACTAAACCTTGGGATGGAAAAAATGTGGAGGACGGAACTTATTATTATGTGATTACTGCTGAATCTGCCGCAGGAAAAATGTTTGATGAAAAAGGTTTTGTGGAAAGAATTTCAAAATAATTCCACACGTTCTCAGAAATTATTTTCGCTTCTCTTCTCCCTTTTTTAGCAGAGAAGCGGCAAGTAACCTATAGGATTCAACAATAGGAAAGGCGAAGCTTTTATTACAAAACATCTTTCAAAATTTCACCAAATCTAAATACATCTTCAAAGGAATTGTACAATGGTACTGGTGCACAACGTATTACATTTGGCTCTCTCCAATCAGCAATTACTCCTGCTTGAGTAAGTTTGTTGAACAGGTCTTTTCCCTTTCCATGTGCAACAATTGAGAGTTGGCATCCACGTTGTTTTTTATCTCGTGGTGTTATTATTTCTAAAAAGCCATCCGGATGCTTGCTACCTGCTACTTGATACTTGCTACCTGCTACTTGATACTTGCTACCTGCTACTTGATACTTGCTACCTGCTACTTGATACTTGTTTATCTCTTCTACTACAAATTCTAAATAACCCGTAAGCTTTTCGGCCTTCTCAACCAATGCATCCATTCCAACTTCATCAAAAAGAGCAACCGATGCTTTATGCGCTGCCATTGATAAAACAGGAGCGTTACTTATTTGCCAGGCTTCAGCAGTTTGCATTGGAATAAATGTTTTTTCCATTTTAAAACGTGTTTCTTTATCATGTCCCCACCAACCTGCAAAACGTGGAATATCCGGATTATTCAAATGTTGCTGATGAATAAAAACCCCTGCAACACCACCCGGTCCTGAGTTTAAATATTTATAAGAGCACCAGCATGCAAAATCAACATTCCAATCATGCAACGCTAATTTTAAGTTTCCGGCAGCATGTGCCAAATCGAATCCGACTATTGCTCCCACTTTGTGTCCGGCTTCTGTAATGGCTTTCATATCGAACACCTGACCATTATAATAATTAACTCCTCCAATCATAATCAGTGCAATCGAGTTTTTATTGTTCTCAATTGCAGTTATAATATCTTCATGTCGAATACAATATTCTCCTTCTCGTGGAGATACTTCAATAATAGCATCAGCAGGGTCATAACCATGAAATTTAATTTGAGATTCCAACGCATATTGATCAGAAGGAAAAGCTTTTGCCTCACATAAAATTTTGTAACGTTCTTTTGTGGGACGATAAAAACTTACCAATAACAAATGTAAATTCACTGTAAGTTGGTTCATCACTACAACTTCTTCTGGCTTTGCACCAACAATTTTAGCTACTGGTACTGCAAATTGTTCATGGTATGGAAACCAGGGTTTGCGGGCATGATGGTGCCCTTCAACGCCAAATGTGGCCCAATCTTCCAACTCATTTAAAACATAATCTTGTGTTGCTTTTGGTTGCAAACCCAATGAATTGCCAGTAAAATAAATTGCCTCCCGACCATGCATCATCGGGAAATAAAATTTTCCCCGATAGCTTTTTAAACTATCCGCTTTATCCATTTGTTGCGCAAAAGCAAGTGTATTCTCGTATTCCATTTACTCTTTTAAATTTAACTCTCTTTTTTATTTTTTTCCCTTTTCCCTTTTCCCTTTTCCTTTTTGCCTGCTGCCTATTTTCCTTTCTTCCTTTTTGCCAACTGCCAACTACCTTTTTCTTTTTTTGCCCACTACCCACTGCCTACTGCTAACTGCCTACTTTCAATAGCCTTTTTCCTTTCTTCCTTTTTTCTTTACACTTAGAACTTAGAACTTAGAACTTTTGACTTTTGACTTTTGGCTTTTGGCTTTTGGCTTTCTTCCTTTTATAACTCTCAAAGATATATATTTGCAACTAACTAATTTTTGAATTATGAAACGTGAAAAATCAGATGCTTTATTTGAAAAAGCAAAAACATATTTCCCAGGGGGAGTCAACTCTCCGGTACGTGCATTCCGTTCAGTGGGTGGTACCCCATTATTTATCGAACGCGGTAAAGGCTCCCATATTTGGGATGCAGATGGTAATGAGTTCATTGATTTTTGTGGTTCCTGGGGCCCGTTGATTTTAGGTCACGCCAATGATAAAGTAGTGGCCGCAATTAAAAAGACTGTTGAATATGGTAGTTCATTTGGTGCGCCAACAGCATTGGAAAATGAATTAGCTGAATTGATCTTAAACAATAATAAATACATTCAAAAGTTACGTTTTGTAAGTTCCGGAACTGAAGCAGTAATGAGTGCAATCCGACTTGCCAGAGGATATACTAAGCGGAATAAAATTTTAAAATTTGAAGGATGTTACCATGGTCATAGCGATTCTCTTTTGGTAAAAGCAGGTTCAGGGTTGGTAACCTTTGGAAACTCTTCTTCAGCCGGTGTTCCCGAAAGTTTTGTGAATGAAACAATTGTAGTATCATTAAATAATGAAGCGGCTGTAAAACAAGCCTTCATTGATTTTAAAGACCAGATTGCCTGTGTAATTATTGAACCGATTCCTGCTAATAACGGACTATTATTGCAACGTAAAGAATACCTTCAATTTTTACGTGATATCTGTATAGAAAATAAAACGTTGTTGTTATTCGATGAGGTGATAAGTGGTTTCCGTATCGGATTTACTGGTGCTGCAGGGTATTACAATATTGCTCCCGATATTATTACTTATGGAAAAATTATTGGAGGAGGCTTGCCAGTTGGGATGTATGGTGCAAGTGCAGAGATTATGAGTAATATTTCTCCTGAAGGAAATGTATACCAGGCTGGTACTTTGAGTGGTAACCCTGTTGCAATGGCTGCAGGGATAGCTCAATTGACCGAATGTTTAAAACCAAATTTCTATACTGAACTCGAAAAAAAGACATCAACATTTGTAACCGCACTCAATGATTATGCAGTACTGAACCGTTATAGTTTCAAAGTGTTTTCTATCGGTTCTATTTTTTGGTTTGCATTTACCGATGCATTAAATGTGCAATCTGCTGAAGAAATTGTTCCGGAAAGCATGAAATATTTTAAAGTTTTACATAAAGAATTATTGGAACGTGGCGTTTATCTCGGTCCTTCCGGATATGAAGTTGGCTTTATTTCCGAAGCACATACCACTCAAACATTGAATAGTGTTCAGCGTGTGGTGATGGAGTGTTTAGATGTTGCGATGAAATAAGATAAAAATCGTTAAATTTTAATTTCTCCCTGTTTTCTCCAACAAATTGATAACACAATTCCTTACCTTTGTTAGGATACAATAGCGTATTTGTATCAGCGTTAAAATTACAAATGTCAACCCCAGATTACCAAAGTTTAGTTGAGAAACTGGATGGTTTCATCCGGAAATACTATAAAAATCTGCTGCTTCGTGGATTGATTTACAGTATTGGCTTGGTATTGCTGTTTTTCATTTCCCTTACGGTTCTTGAATATTATGCCCATTTCAACGCTGTTATACGTACAATTTTATTTTATTCTTTTATCGCTTCAAGCGGATTTGTTTTTGTAAAGTATATTGCAATTCCTGTTTCTAAACTGTACAAATTAGGTCAACTTATTTCCCATGAAGAGGCTGCATCCATTATCGGAAAACACTTTTCAATTGTTCAGGATAAATTATTAAATGTGCTTCAGCTACAGCAGCAACAACCAACTACCAACCACCACCAACTAATTGAAGCAAGTATTAATCAAAAGGTAAAAGAGCTTAAGCCCATCCTTTTTACTTCTGCCGTCAATTTTTCTGAAAATAAAAAATATTTGAAATATGCATTCATTCCGGTTTTATTGATCGTTGTTATTTTATTTTCTGCTCCAAGTATTATTAAAGACGGCACAAAACGACTTGTTAAACACACCGAATTTTTTGAAACAGAAGCTCCTTTTCAGTTTGTAATTACTAATTCTAATTTAAAAACCGTTGCCCAACAGGATTTTGAACTGAACGTAAAACTCACCGGTAATGAAGTTCCTGATAACATCTATGTGGAGATTGATGGAAATGAATTTAAATTGGATAAAGAAAATAGTGTGAACTTTAATTATCTTTTTAAAAATGTTCAGAAAAATATTCCGTTTCAACTTAGTGGAGATGGTTTCAGATCAAAAAAATATGAGTTGATAGCTTTGCCCAACCCTATTTTGCTGAACTTTGATATTGCACTTGTCTATCCAAAATACCTCAATAAAAAAGACGAAACAATTAAAAACACAGGCGATTTGGTTATTCCTGCCGGAACAAAAATCGGCTGGAGTTTTAATACGCAAAACACAGATCAACTAAGGATCAACTTCAATGATACCTCATTCGCAGTTTCTCCAACTTCCGAAAATTCATTTAATTATTCTACCCGACTTTTAAAAGATAAAACCTATTCGGTTTCAACAGCCAACAGGTTTTTAAAAAGCAAAGATTCTGTAACCTACACCATCAATGTAACTCCCGATGCCTACCCACAAATAAATGTGGAAGAAAAAAAGGATTCAACATCTACAAAACGCATTTTTTTCAGAGGTGAAATAAAAGATGATTATGGATTTAATAAACTAACATTCAACTTTCGTTTTATAACTAATAATGATTCTGCAGGAAGCAATAATCAAAAGAAAGCAGAAATAAATTTGATTGCTGTTGCAATAAATAAAGCTGTTGCAGAAGATCGCTTTTTCCATAATTGGGATATGAATGAACTAGGAATTTTTCCCGGTGATCAGATTGAATATTATTTTGAAGTATGGGACAATGATGGTGTTACAGGCAGTAAATCCACGCGTTCGCAAAAAATGATATTCAAAGCACCAACTTTAAAAGAGCTTGATGCCAACACCGATAAAAACAATAATAAAATTAAAAGCGATTTGTTAGAAAGTCTGGCTCAGGCAAAAGATGTACAAAAAGAATTGAGTGAGTTACAACGCAAGGTAGCAGAGAAAAAAATGCTAACATGGGAAGAAAAAAAGA
>JAHEYA010000506.1 GCA_023251855.1 Bacteroidota bacterium | reverse complement strand
AAGGCAACGATTATATTATTCAATTTAATTATACACCCACTAAAAAAATTGATATGTATGTGCGTGCCCGTGAGCGTAACAAAGAAAAGAATAATAGTCCGGCTGATGCTTTTATAAATTATCTTGTTCCGACACAGGAAAATAATTATCGTTTTAATATTTCCTATGCTATTACCCCGGAAATAAAACTAAAAAATCGTGTGGAGTTAATGTATTACAAATTAGGAGATAATACAACTCAGAAGGGATATATGGCTTATCAGGATGTAACCTATAACAAAATTGGCAAACCGCTTTCTGTGTCGTTACGCTATTCACTTTTCCAAACTGATAGTTATGATACACGTATCTATGCTTATGAAAATGAAGTACCCAGTGCATATTCTATTCTTGCCAATTATTACCGTGGTTCACGCTTTTATATTTTATTAGATTATAATCTAACGCGTAAAATTGAAATTTGGCTGCGTTACTCACAAACATTTTATGATAATCAAAGTGTGATCAGTCCGGGTTCTATCTCCGAAATTGATGGTAATACTAAATCAGAAGTAAAAGTACAAGTGAGATTTAAGTTTTAAGAGGATTATTTTACCTGATAATCTGGAAGAAACCTAATTTAGTTTTCTTAATATTAGGTCCGGAAATTATATAATAATATACTCCATCCGAATATTTTGCACCTGTCCAATTGTTTTGGTAATCAAGGGTTTCAAATAATTTTATTCCCCATCTGTCATAGATTGTAAGTGCTGTATTTGGAAATAATTCTAAATTTTTTAAATAGAATAGTTCATTTAAAGCACTTCCTTTTCCATTAGGAGTTATTACATTAGGTACTTTAAGATCGCAGGAATAAAAAACAACAACGGCAGAATCCGTAACAGTAGCACAACCATTTGCAACATTTACATAATAAGTACCACTTTCAGTTGCCGCAGTTGAAACATCAACAGAGCCAGTGTTCCACAAATAGGTAGCTGCAGGGCCACCACCGCTTACAACAAGTGTTAAGGGATCATCTGCACATAAGAGTGTATCGTTTACAACGGGATGAGGGTCATCAACATATTGAATTGTATAGGTGCTTGTCATATTACAAACATGGTCAGTAATGGTTACCTGATAAACACCCGGTAAGTCAACAGTAACAGTAGGAGTTAACACATTGGCGTTAGGGCCAAAAACCACATTGGAACCTTGAGGTTGTGCAGTGGTAGTCCAGGTTACAGAGCCCGGTGCTGAAATACCGGCAGTGATGGTAGAAAACAAATTGCAGGTTGAAGTAGTGGTTGGTACCGCTGTAAGACCAACAACTTGAATAGTTACAGTAGTATCGTACGTACAACCAAAATTATCAGTAATTGAATAGGTATATGAGTGAGGACCAAGTACAATAGGTTTTACAACGATGGCAGTATCATTTTGACCTAATAGAATGGTAGGATCCGCTTGCCAACCTTCAGATACTACTAAAGGGGTATAATACTCTGTATTAGGATTAATAGAAGGGTTAAAGAAAATACCCCATTCAAAAATATATCCATCATCTATTGCCTGGTTATCACGTACAGTGATGGTCCAATTACCATTTATCGGGCAACCGATAAAATTTGCATAATTCTGCTCCGGTTTATAAGTTCCTGCCGACATTGATTGGCCTGGTGAAGGGGTAGTGACAGCAGTGAAATTACTTGCAGCAAATTCAGTAGGAAATGTGCCCCATACGGCATTATCAGCAAAACAATACTCCCAGCCAATACCAGGTGTACCATTTCCATTATCATCGGCCTGACCTAAAAATGTACCGCCACCACCAAAACCGCCTGGAACTAAGCCACCAAAACCATTATAGCTGTTAAATATTGTGGTTTGAGTACCGTTAGGACATGAAAGTACCATTTCAATATCACCTAAAAAGGAGTGTTCCATTGTAACACACATCTTTATAATATCAGAAGCAGCAGTAATAGTTTGCCCGGTATTAAACCCTGAAATGGGAATACTTGTAGAGTAGCTGGCACCTGAGCCATCGGGTAAATAGGTTAATC
>JAHEYA010000134.1 GCA_023251855.1 Bacteroidota bacterium | reverse complement strand
TAAATAAAAATAAAATAACCAACACTCATCCAATGAATGTTGGTGGTAAATATAAATTTGATTTTGGCAATGTAAAATGTGTGGCAGCAGCTCATTCCAGCAGTTTACCTGATGGAGCCTATGCTGGTAATCCGATGGGGTTTGTTATCGAGTCTAATCAAGGTAATTTTTACTTTGCAGGTGATACCGCTCTTTCCTATGATATGAAGCTGATTGGAGATTATCGTACCATCAATTTTGCCTTTTTACCAATTGGTGATAATTTTACAATGGGTGTCGACAATGCAATTATTGCTGCCGATTTTATTAAATGCCGCAAAATTATTGGGATGCATTATGATACCTTTGATCCGATAAAGATTGATAAAAAAGAAGCAACTAAAAAGTTTACACAAGCAGGAAATGAGTTGATTTTATTTAATGTTGGCGAAAGCAAATCGTTAGGAAGTATTATTTTGGAAAAAACGAGTAGGCAATAGAAATAGGCAGTTGGCAGTTGGCAATCAAAAGTGGCAGTAGGTAGTAGGCAGTAGGCAGTAGGCAGTTGGCAGTAGGCAGTTGGCAGTTGGCAATAAACTAATAACTAATAACTAATAACTAATAACTAATAACTAATAACTAATAACTAATAACTAATAACTAATAACTAATAAATAACTAATAACTAATAACTAATAACTAATAACCAATAACTAATAAATAACTAATAACTAATAACTAATAACCAATAACTAATAACCAATAACTAATAACTAACAACAAGCAACAAATAACAAATCTATAAAATGGGAAAAATAATAGCAATCGCAAATCAAAAAGGTGGAGTTGGAAAAACAACTACTGCTATTAATTTAGCAGCCAGCTTGGCGGTATTGGAATTTAAAACACTTTTGATAGATGCTGATCCACAAGCCAATTCAACTTCCGGTGTTGGATTTGATCCCCGTAATATTAAAACAGGTCTTTACGAGTGCGTAATTGATGGTGATGATCCGAAAGATTGTATACTTCAAACTGAAACACCTAATCTGTATCTTTTGCCGGCCCACATTGATCTGGTTGGAGCTGAAATTGAAATGATCAATCTTCCTCAGCGTGAAAAAATGATGAAGATGGCATTAGAAAAAATAAAAGATGATTATGAATTTATCATTATAGATTGCTCGCCATCACTGGGTTTAATAACTGTTAATGCATTAACTGCATCTGACTCTGTTTTGATCCCTGTTCAATGCGAATATTTCGCTTTGGAAGGTTTAGGAAAATTATTAAACACCATCAAAATTGTTCAAACACGCCTGAATCCTGAATTAGCCATCGAAGGAATTTTACTTACTATGTATGATATGCGTTTACGCCTGAGTAATCAAGTGGTAGAAGAAGTAAAAACACATTTCCAGCAAATGGTATTTGATACTATTATTCAGCGTAATACTAAATTGGGTGAAGCACCTAGCTTCGGACAAAGTATCATTATGCACGATGCAAGTGGAAAAGCATCTGTAAATTATTTAAATTTGGCCCGTGAAGTACTTCAAAAAAACCGACTGACCCGTTTAAATGACGAGGAAAAAATTATTAATGTTGAAGAAGAAAACTAGTATAAAAATTATGTTGAATGTTAAATTTTAAATGTTTAATCATTTCAAAAAAGTTCATTTACAATTTAACATTTATCATTTAAAATAATAATAAAATGTCAGTAAAAAGAAATGCATTAGGAAGAGGATTAAGTGCCTTGCTGGAAAATGCAAAAACAGATATCACCCATAATACCAAGCTTGAAGGAGAAGGAAAAATTGTTGGAGCTACATCCAATCTCGAAATTACAAGCATTGAGACCAACCCATTTCAGCCACGTACTAATTTTGAAGAAGATGCTCTCAATGAATTAGCTGCTTCTATAAAAGAACACGGCATTATTCAGCCTGTCACTGTTCGCAAATTAGGATATGATAAATACCAATTGATCTCGGGAGAAAGACGTTTTCGTGCATCTCAACTTGCCGGATTAACCAGTGTACCTGCCTATATCCGTATTGCCAACGATCAGGCAATGCTTGAAATGGCTTTGGTGGAAAACATTCAACGTGAAAATCTTGATTCGATTGAAGTTGCTATCAGCTACAAACGGCTGATAGATGAATGTTCTTTGACACAAGAACAACTTTCACAAAAAGTTAGTAAACAACGTTCCACCATCACTAACTATTTACGCTTATTGAAACTACCTGCCCAAATCCAGTCTGGTATCCGAAATGGTGATATTTCAATGGGACATGCGCGTGCATTAATTAATATTGACACAGCCGAAAAACAGCTGGTTATTTATGATCAGATTGTCGCAAATAATTTATCAGTACGTGAAGTAGAAGATCTGGCGCGTGGTTCAAAAGCTCCGGTAGTTGCAACTTCGACAAAAAATAATGGTACTTCTAAAAAATCAAAAGGTAGTTTATCACTCGAACATTCGAAAGTGGTTGATGATCTGCGTTCAGTATTTAATGCTAAAGTGAACATCAGCAGAGAGCTTAATGGTAAAGGAAAGATTGTTATTCCATTTAAGTCAGATACTGATTTAGTACGAATTCTTGCTTTATTAGATTCTTAATTTTACTCTCCGGAAATCTCGGAAGCGCTTTCAAAATGGCTCTTTTAAAAAAATCAACCATTTATAAATGCAATTTGATTCTGTTATTCTCTTTAACAGTGTTGTCGTTTTTATTCTCTGCAAACAGCTTTGCTCAATTTACTGATACTGCTTCAAAAGCAAAAAACATAAGTCAGAAACAAGAAAGTTCTATTGATGAAAAATCTCCTGCAAAACCAAAATACCACTCTCCTAAACTAGCTGCTTTAATGTCAACCATTATTCCTGGTTCGGGTCAAATATACAATGGAAGATATTGGAAAGTACCTGTTCTTTATGCTGGTATAGCCGGATTGGCTTATTCATTTAATTTTAACCAAACAAAATACCGTACTTACCTTGATGCCTACAAAGTCCGGATTGATGGTGACCCTTCTACTGTTGATGATTATACTGAATATACTGATGCAGGACTTAATACGCTTCAACAATATTACCACCGCTACCGCAACTTAACAGTGATAGGTGCAGGTTTGTTGTATATTATGAACATTGTAGATGCAACTGTTGATGCTCATATGTTTACATTTGATGTAAGTGATAATCTTTCATTTAACCTTCATCCAACCTTAATAAATACTGCTTATCTAAATCACCATACAAGTGGTTTATCTTTAAAGGTTTCATTTTAAATATTGAAAAAAATCTGGCTTAAAATCGTCCACAGTTGGTAGGGTGATATTTTCTCTTACGAGCAGGAAACCATCTTCTAAAGCGCTTTTTAGCATTAAAACTGCGCTCTGCCAGCTTAATGCCATTTTTCTGAACTTTACTATAATCATCTGAGGATGAAGTCGAGGAAGAGCCGGTTTGTTTTTCAGTTGGAGAGAGTGAAACTTCAAAACGCATATGGAAACCATTTTCTAAAGTAGGTTCTATGTTTTGATTTTTTTGAACCTTCTGTTGTTTGCTGGGTGGCTCTTTGAGCTGATCATAAGGATTTGTATTAACAAAATCATTGGTATTATTAGATTGAACAGGATCATTACCAATAATGGTTACCACATTTTGGCTGTTTTCATCGGTCTCCTGAGCCTTTAAATCAAAAGCTAGAGGCAATAGTGAACAAAAAAAATAATATCTTAGCTTTATCCTTAACATAAAGGGATTTTGTAGTAAAGAAACAAAATATTTAACTGAAAAACAAGCCTGTATTTCGCTATTTAGAGTAAATTCAGCGCTATTAATTAATACAATTGAACTTTTATGAAAACGGAAAAACATTTTTTAGAAAACACAATTGGCGTTTTTAAAAATTACAAAACACTTGCTGAGAAATCATTTGCACAATTACAAAATGACAACGATTTTCATTACACTCCTGATTCAGAATCAAACAGCATCGCTGTTATCATCAAACATATCAGCGGCAATATGATTTCCAGATGGACCGATTTTTTAACTACTGATGGTGAAAAAACATACCGTAATAGAGATGCTGAATTTGTTGATGATTCCGCAACCAAAGAGCAATTGATAAGATTGTGGGACAAAGGGTGGAATGTATTTTTTAATACACTTCATTCATTACATGAAAATGATTTACTCAAAACAGTTACCATTCGTGGAGAAGCATTAACGGTTATGCAGGCACTGAATCGCCAAACAGCTCATTACGCTTACCATATCGGGCAAATTGTTTTTATCGCAAAACACATTAAAAATACTGAATGGAAGTCTTTATCCATTCCAAAAAATAAATCTGACCAACATTTAAAAGGTTCTTACCTTGATAATATTAAGTAAGTTTTTCAGCACATAGCTGGCAATGTCATTAAGTTAAGACTAAATTTATATTTAAAACGTCATTGCAAGTTCTGCGTTGAAGCAGAAACTGGAAGCAATCTCTGTCTTTATAAAGATTGCTTCGCCCCGCAAATGGGGCTCGCATGGACGCTTCGATTGTGGGTTTCACCTTGACTGAATGAAATTGACTCAGCTGGTTTGATTACCAAAGGAAGTTAAAAGGCTGAATAATTATTATCTTTGCATTTATGATTACACTCATCATCATTGCTACTACTGTAATTGTTTCAATCATCTCAATGGATAACCCTTCATTGAAAAACAAATTAATGTTTAATGCTTACCAGATCAATCATCGAAAAGAATGGTACCGTTTTTTTTCAAATGGATTGATTCATGCCGACTGGATGCATCTTGCATTTAATATGTTCTCATTATATATGTTTGGTGGAAGTGTTGAATCCGGATTCAGTGATAGCAGCATTTTTGGCGACAGAGGTCCTTTATTTTTTATTTTACTTTATGTTGGCGGATTAGCAATGTCTTCAATTTATTCATACGAAAAAAACAAAAACAATATCTACTACAATGCGCTTGGCGCTTCCGGTGCAGTATCTGCTGTAGTGTTTGCTTATATTGTTCTTGCTCCAACTCAAAAATTAATATTTTTATTTTTACCAATTCCTATTCCTGCTTATCTTTTTGGAATAATTTTTTTAGGAGTAGAATATTATTTGGGCAAACGAGGACAAACAAATATCGGGCATGATGCCCACTTTTGGGGAGCTGTATTCGGCATCCTGTTTACCATCAGTTTAAAACCAAGTTTAGTTCATTCTTTTTTTGAACAAATAGTTGGTTAGAAGGTAGATTGGATAAACTTAGGGTAGTTCTAAAAATTAACCACTAAGGCACTAAGTTCACTAAGTCTCACCAAGAACTTCTTAGTGTTTCTATGTGTTCTGAGTGTCTTAGTGGTGAAAATTTTATTTTGATAATGAATTTTTTAACCGCCCATAAGTATAGATTCGTAAATTCGCAATGATTCGTTATTTGCAACCATGAATAAAGCAATATTTTTAGATCGTGATGGTGTTATAAATCAGGAACAGGGGTATACCTATCGCTTAGAAGATTTTGTAATTTTACCTGACCTGATTGAAGTGTTACAATTGTTGCAGCAAAAAGGGTATCTCCTGATGGTGGTCTCAAATCAAAGCGGAATTGCTAAAAACCTATATAAACAAAGTGATGTAGAAGTTTTACATGCTTATTTAGTTGAGGAACTTAAAAAAAATAATATTACACTTTCTGAGATCTATTATTGTGTTCATCACCCTGACGTTACCAATTGTATTTGCCGTAAACCGGATTCTTTGTTTATTGAAAAAGGACTGGCTCGTTTTGATATAGATCCTTCACGATCCTATTTTATCGGTGATAAAGAGCGTGATACAGAAGCGGCAGCAAAAGCAGGTGTAAAAGGAATTTTAATTGAAGCAAATATTTCTTTGAAAACAATTTTGAATCAAATAGAATAATACGGTTAAATGGAACTGAAACAATTCTTAAATCATAACGGTCACTATTTTGAAACCGACCAACCCCTGCTTACAGTCAATAACAGGGCATTTTGTTATGGAGATTCACTATTTGAAACATTACGTTTCACGAATTTCAAAACTCAATTTTTACAGGATCATTTACAACGGTTGTTTAATGGAATGACAATTCTTAAAATGCATATTCCTGAACAATTCACTGAAACTTTTTTTGATGAATCTATTTCAAAACTTGCGAAAAAAAACGGCATCACCTCTGATGGTCGCATAAAGATTACTATTTATAGGAATCAGGGCGGTCTTTATGCACCTGATGACAATACCATCTCTTATTTAATGGAGTGTTCACCGTTGGAAGAAAATGGGTACACTCTTAATTTCAAGGGCTACACTGTTGATCTATATTCTGATTTGAAAAAATCGCAAAGTGTTTTATCATCAATAAAATCAGGCAATAGCGCCATATACGTGATGGCCGGCATTCATAAAAATATAAATTTTTTGGATGAATGTATTTTGATGAATGAAAAAGGAAACATCACGGAGGCAATCAGTTCAAATATTTTTGCTGTTAAAAATGGAGTATTGTACACTCCTCCAATTGCTGATGGATGTATAAATGGTGTGATGCGTAAAAAGATAATTGAAATTGCAAAAGTTAATCGCATTGCAGTGGATGAACTTTCAATTATGCAAAGTGTTTTGCTTGGCGCTGAT
>JAHEYA010000505.1 GCA_023251855.1 Bacteroidota bacterium | reverse complement strand
TTCATTTGAGTGATTTCCCGAAAGTGGATAGTTCACTGATAAATAAAGATTTAGAAGAACGAATGGAGCTTGCTCAAAAAGTTTCTTCTATGGTTTTATCCATCCGTAAAAAGGAAAATATCAGGGTGCGTCAGCCACTAAATGAAATTCAAATTCCTGTTTTGGATGATTCGTTCAAAAATAAAATTGAAGCGGTGAAGGATCTGATATTATCAGAAGTAAATGTGAAGAGTCTTGAATTTGTTGACGAATCAACTACTTCGATCACTAAAAATTTGAAATTAAATTTTAAAACATTGGGGAAAAAATGTGGGAAAAACATGAAAGCCGTTCAATCTTTTGCAAATGAAAATCCCCAAGCTATTATTTCAGGTATAGAAAAAACCGGAAAATTTGAAATTAAAATTGATTTGGATGTGATTGAATTAGATGTTGAAGATGTAGAGATCATTCCAATTGATATACCGGGTTGGAAGGTTGCGAATTCAGGTCAACTTACTGTTGCTCTGGATATTACAGTAAATTCCGAATTGCGAGAAGAAGGCTTGGCAAGAGAGTTGGTGAACCGCATCCAAAACCTGCGAAAAGAGAGTAATTTAGATGTTACCGATAGGATTGATGTAAAAATTCTGAGAAATTCGGCTATAAATTCAGCTATCAACAATAATTTGAACTATATTTGCGCGGAAATTTTGGCATCCTCTTTAGAAATTGTTGACAAATTTGAGTCGAAAACAGGCTCAGAAATTGAATTAGAGGAAGAAATAAAGACCATGATTTCAATTACTAAACTATATTAATACGATATAAAAGATGGCAAAAAAAGTGCAAAAAAAGAAGCCGGTGAAAAAAGCTGCGAAACCTGCGAAAAAAGCTGTTGTAAAGAAAGTCGCTCCTAAGAAAAAAGTGGCTGCTAAGAAAGTTGCTAAACCTGTAAAAAAGGTGATTGCGAAAAAAACCGCGTCTAAAAAAGTGACCAAACCAGTGAAAAAAGTAATTGCCAAAAAACCTGTTAAAAAAGTAGTTGCGAAAAAAGTGGCCAAACCTGTTAAAAAGGTGGTTGCGAAAAAAATCGCGAAACCAGTGAAAAAAATCGTTGCGAAAAAAGTGGCGAAACCTGCGAAAAAGGTGGTTGCCAAAAAAATTGTTAAGCCTGTTGCTAAGAAAGTAGTTGCTAAAACTGCTGCAAAAGTAGAAATTAAAAAAGCTATTCCGACAAAACCGATTGTTGTTGCTAAACCAATTGCTGCTTTTGTTAAAAATACTGAACCTGTTTTAAAGAAGAAAAAGACCATTGATTCAGATTGGGACGAAGAAACAACCAAAGGAGAAGATGAGCCAATGATTGTTGAATACAAAACACCATCTATCCACCGTCCGATAGGGCCTGTGCCTAAACCACATGTTAATACTGATAAGAGAACAAGATATACTGATGTTGAATTAAAAGAATTCAAACTATTAATTTTAAAGAAACTTGAAGAAGCACAAAAAGATTACGAACTATTAAAAAGTACGCTTTCTCATAAAGATGACCATGGCACTGATGACACCTCTCCTACTTTCAAATTATTGGAAGATGGTTCTGATGTATTATCAAAGGAAGAAACTGCACACTTGGCAGGTCGTCAGGAAAAATTTATTCAGAATTTGCAAAATGCCTTGATCCGTGTTGAAAACAAAACATATGGGATTTGCCGTGTTACAGGAAAGCTAATTTCAAAAGAACGTTTAAGAAGTGTACCTCACGCTACACTTGCTATTGAAGCTAAGTTAGAACAAAGCGCTTAAATAAAATTCTTTTATGAAAAAAGCCACTCTGTAAAAAAGAGTGGCTTTTTTGTTTTCAAAAACTCCTCACTTTAAAACGCCTCTGAATACAATTTTCTAAAATCAGCTCTGCTTACCGGTTTGGGATTATTAGGATGTGCAAAATCTGCGAAAGCCAAATCAGACAGTGTATCCAGGTGTTCTTCTTTTACCAAAATATCACGCAATTTATGAGGAATGCCCACCTTGGTATTTAAGTCGAACAGGTATTGAATTACCGCCTCCCCGGTATTTTCTTTTA
>JAHEYA010000133.1 GCA_023251855.1 Bacteroidota bacterium | reverse complement strand
ATATAAAGATAAGTATAATGAAGGTCCACAATTTTTCAGATTTTAATGTTTTAAATAATAAAGCATTTTGTTGCTGACGATTTTTAATTTCATACTTATCACCAAGTATTGAACTTATTTGTTCATGCACTCTTTCTTTGTCCACGCCCTTTTTCAGACCTAATTCAATGGAAGTAACCTCATTTGTATAATCAAATAATTGTCGTGCTTTATCAATATTCATCAATACATATTTGTCGAAATCATCATTGATTGAAAAGATAGCTGCTGAATTTGCTTTCATTTCATTTAATCCACCTTCTGAATCAAACGTACTGATATTGCCACGTTTGGGAGCATATATAGAAATGGGTGTGTACTTTTCAGCAGGACCTGTTTCTAAAACATAACTGATATTTTTACCGATAACAATATTGTTATTTTCAATATTAAAACGACCTTCATTAACAAGTGAATCAAAATCACTCATCTTCTCAAAGTCAGTGCTAACGCCTTTTATGGTGGCAACACATTGTTTGTCGTTATATTTGAATAAGGCGTTACCTTCCATCACTTCTGTATAATAAGCAATACCATCAATTTTTTTTAAGGATTTAATTTCTGAAGAAGCTGGGTTAAAAGTTTTTCCTTGTTTTATAGTGATTTCTATATCGGCATCAAAGGAATTGTATAGCGATTGAACTAAATCAGATAAACCGTTGAATGCTGAAAGGACTATTATGAGTGCCATTGTTCCTATGCAAACACCTGCCACAGAAATACCCGAAATTATATTAATGGCATGGTGTGATTTTTTAGAGATCAGATAACGTTTTGCTATAAAAAAAGGAAAATTCATTTTCTACGGATATTCTTGTTACAACTATGGAATCAATACAAATCTACGAAATATGGATATACATATACTATAGCATGAGAATGGTATCTGGAATTACAAAAATAAAAAAACAGGAGTCCGCCTCTAATGCTTGTTATATAGATGATTTAGCTTACAAATTATTCAGATTTATGAAATTAGAAATGTAAATTTCACACAATATTAACTTTAACATAACATTCGTTTTAGGATCCCAAAATACATTTGTGTCCATCAATTAACAAATTATTAACTTAAAATTAACTGATATGGGTTTTAAAAGAAATGTTTTTTTAACAGTTACAGGAGCTGCTTTGGCGCTTTCAAGTTGTAAAATAATTGCTCAGGAAACAAAAGAAAATCAATTAGACACATTGACAAGATTTGTAAATGGCATGTCAGATGATGTTTTAAAACTTAAGCGGATTAAATTCTCAGGATATGTTCAGGCCCAATATCAATCAGCTGATTCTTCTGGAATAAAATCTTTTTCTGGTGGAGATTTTCCTGCAAATACCGATAAACGTTTTAAAATAAGAAGAGCTGAATTTAAAACGATGTATGATAATGGTATCACTCAAGTTGTCGCAAATATCGATATTACTCAAAATGGAATCAATATTAAAGATGCTTATGGGAAATTTACAGAACAAAAATTAAGAGCATTTTCATTAACTGCCGGAATATTTAATCGTCCATTTGGATTCGAAGTGCCTTATTCTTCAGGCGTTCTTGAATCTCCGGAACGTTCAAGAATGATTCAAACTCTTTTCCCAGGAGAACGTGACCTCGGTGCTACAATCACTTTTCAGATGCCCAACACATCAGTATTGAATCCTTTGAAAATTGAAGCTGGCTTTTTTAATGGAACTGGAAACAATGTAAATGATTTTGATAATAAAAAAGATTTCATTGGAAACATTCATTGGAACAAAGCAACAAAATCGGAAAAAATTTCTTACGGTATTGGAGTATCTTATTATGATGGGGGGATAGCAAACGGAACCAAATTTATTTATAGTGATGTTGCACTCCTTTCCAATGGTAACAATGGATTTAAGGTAGATTCTACAGTAGCAAACAAGTTTGCAATTTCAAAGCGTAATTACATAGGTGCAGATTTTCAATTGAACATTGATTGGATTGCAGGTATGACAACCATAAGAGGGGAATTCATTCAAGGTCAACAACCCGGAACATCTTCAACAACAACAAGTGCTGGAACGCAACCGGTTACTGATGCATACATCCGAAATTTTAATGGCGCTTACTTCTTTTTTATGCAAAATATTATGCAAACAAAACATCAGCTAATTGTAAAGTATGACTGGTATGATCCAAATACAAAAGTTGCCGGAGATGATATCGGAAAAGCAGGCACAAAGCTAGGTGCAACTGATTTGAAATATACAACATTAGGTTTAGGATGGGCTTATCGTTTTGATACCAATGTGAAATTTACTTTGTATTATGATATGGTAACCAATGAAACAAGTAAAAATCTTGCAGGATACTCTCAGGATTTGAAAGACAATGTTGTTACACTTAGAATGCAATATAAATTCTAAAAATATACAGGTTAATAATTTAATAACGCAGAAATTACATTCTGAAAATAATTAAAAAAGAATTTTACAACATTAAAAATTAAAAAATATCAAAATGAAAAAATCAACTATTATCGTGCTATCCATAGCAGTATTACTATCAACAGCAGCATTTAAGCTGGCAGAAGTTAATATCAAAGTAAAAGGAAGTGATACAGTTCTTCCGCTTTCACAAAAGGAGGCTGAAGTGTTTATGAAAAAATTTCCAGGCTCAAAAATTACTGTGATTGGTGGCGGAAGCGGAGTTGGAATTGCTGCATTTCTGGATGGGACAACGGATATAGCAATGGCATCCCGTAAAATGAAAATGAGTGAAAAAATGAAAATGCTGGATGGCGGTAAAGCTTACAAAGAAGTTGTTATTGCTAATGATGCACTTACTGTGGTTGTATCACCTGCTAATAAAGTAACTCAATTAACCCGTGAACAGATAGAAGGAATTTTTACAGGAAAAATTACCAATTGGAAAGAAGTTGGTGGTGATGATGAAAAAATTATTGCATACTCTCGTGAATCAAGTTCTGGTACCTATGAATTTTTTAAAGAACATGTTCTCAACAATAAAAATTATGGTTCTGCAATTTTAAATATGCCTGCTACTGGTGCAATCGTTCAATCAGTAGGTCAAACAAAAGGAGCAATAGGTTATATTGGTTTTGCTTATATGGAGAAAAATGTAAAGGCATTAAAAGTTTCGTACGACAAGGGTAAAACCTATGTGGAACCTACAGTAGCCAATGCGAAAAATAAAACATATCCTATTGTTCGCCCGCTGCAATATTATTATTTGACAAAAGATGAAGCAAAAGTTAAAACATTCATTGATTTTATTTTGTCGGATGAAGGACAGAAAGTTGTTGCAGATGTGGGCTACATTACTTTGAAATAAATGAATGAAAAAGTTTTTTAAAAATTTTTTAGAAAAATTTATTGAGGGAATTTTATTTTTGAGCAGTTCGGTTACTACGTTAACTGTTCTGCTCATTGTAATTTTTCTTTTTCGTGAAGGTTTGGATGTATTCAAACAAAGTCCGGTTGAAGAAGGTTTTGCAATTGTCATCAATAAAAATAATCCGGTTAAGGAAATTACCTCTCCTCAACTAAAAAATATTTTTGATCAGAATATTACTAACTGGAAGGCTTTGGAAGGTAAACCGGTAAATGAATATGAATCAAAAGATTCAATAATTCTTTTTCGTATTGATAATATAAGTACTTATTTTATCGATGCTCAGCTTGGCGATTCACTTCAATATGTCGGGAAATGTATTTCTTCTTTAGTTGACAGTTTACCCGGTATAATTGCATTTATTCCTGATAAATATGTCGATAAAAATTTTGCAGGAAGAAAATTGAACATGGGCAAAATTACACCATCTCAATTTATTTCTGGTAAAGAATGGTTTCCAACTGCCCAGCCAGCGGCACAAATGGGAGTTCTTCCATTAATACTTGGAACACTTTGGGTAAGTTTAGGTGCTATACTTATTGCATTACCACTAGGATTAGCAACTGCAATTTATATGGCAGAAATTGCCAGTGATAAAGTAAGAAGGATATTGAAACCGTTGATTGAGCTATTAGCAGGTATTCCATCAGTAGTATATGGTTTTTTTGGATTGATAGTAATTGTTCCAATGATCCAAAAAGTTTTTAATTTACCGGTAGGTGAAACCGGTTTAGCCGGTAGTATTGTTCTTGGAATAATGGCATTACCTACTATTATTACCATTTCAGAAGATGCTATAAGAACCACTCCACGTGAAATGAAAGAAGCAAGCTTAGCATTAGGTGCAAATAAATGGCAAACCATACATCGTATTATTCTGCCATATTCTATTTCTGGTATTACAGCAGCAGCAATTCTTGGGATAGGAAGAGCAATTGGTGAAACTATGGCTGTATTGATGGTCACCGGAAATGCAGCTGTTATTCCTCATAGTATTTTAGAACCTGTTCGTACAATACCTGCAACTATTGCTGCTGAGCTTGGTGAAGCACCTCAGGGTGGATTGCACTTTAAAGCATTATTTGCACTCGGTTGCATACTTTTTATTTTTACAATGACTATAAACCTTTTAGTAGAATATATTTCTTCCAGAAATAAATACAGTAAACGATAAATAATTTGGTTACTACTTAGCTAATCAATGACAATATAAAACTCTGATAACGCCAATGGATAGGATAAACACAGATAAAATTTATTTTATTTAAATCATAACAATCTGCGTCATCTGCGTTCTATTCGACCGTACAAAATTTCGAAATGAAAATGAAATTGGAAAAACATACTAATAAAAAGAAACAATTGAAACAAGCAATTGCTTTCAATCTCTTTCGCCTGATGAGTTTTGGGGTAGTGGCTGTACTTGCAATTATTTTATTGTTCATCATTGTTCGTGGAGCAAGTGCGATCAACTGGACTTTCCTGACTGCAATGCCTGAAGAAGGCATGACCAAAGGCGGCATCTTTCCTGCTATTATAGGCACTTTTTATTTGATAGGAGGCAGTATGCTGTTTGCTTGTCCGATTGGTGTGCTTTCTGCTATTTATATTCATGAATACACAAAGGCTGGTTTTATAAAACGTTTCATTAAACTCATGACAAATAACCTTGCAGGAATTCCATCCATCGTTTTTGGTTTGTTTGGAATGACGCTATTTGTTAATACGCTTGGCTTTGGTGATTCCATACTTGCAGGCTCTCTCACTCTTGGATTGCTTTCACTTCCAGTTGTGATTAGAACTACAGAAGAAGCTCTTAAATCAGTAGATGATTCTTTTCGTATCGGTAGTTATGCATTGGGTGCAACAAAACTTCAAACAATCCGTAAAGTTATTTTGCCAATCGCATTTCCAAATATCATTACCGGTCTGATACTCTCTATTGGTAGGGTTTCTGGCGAAACTGCTCCAATACTTTTTACAGTTGCTGCCTACTTTTTACCAAAATTACCAACAAGTATTTTTGATCAAACCATGGCATTACCCTATCATTTATATGTAATTTCTACAAGTGGAACAAATGTAGAAGCATCTCGCCCAATGGCATACGGTACTGCTTTGGTATTAATTGCAATTGTACTTATTGTGAATTTACTTGCAAATGGTTTGAGAAGATATTTTGGAAATAAAGTTAAAATGAATTGATATGTATAAGATACAAGCTCGTCACGTTAGTTTATATTATAATGATTTTCATGCCTTGAAAGGAATCACTATGGATTTTTTGCCGAATACGGTAACAGCACTTATTGGGCCTTCAGGTTGCGGAAAATCAACATTTCTGAGGGTATTTAACCGGATGAATGATTTGATTAGTGGAGTGAAAATTTCTGGTAACGTAATGATTGATGGAGAAGATATTTACGAGAGTAAAAAAGATATTGATGAACTAAGAAAAAAAGTAGGAATGGTTTTTCAGAAACCCAATCCTTTTCCAAAATCAATTTTTGAAAATGTTGCTTATGGTTTACGTGTTAATGGTGAAAACGATAAAAAATTTATTGAAGAAAGAGTGGAACGATCTCTTGTTCAGTCAGCATTGTGGGAAGAAGTAAAAGACAAACTGAAAAAATCCGCATTCGAACTTTCCGGTGGCCAACAACAACGTTTGTGCATTGCAAGAGCACTTGCAATTGAACCTTCTATCTTGTTAATGGATGAACCGGCATCTGCACTGGATCCTATTTCTACCGCTAAAATAGAAGAACTGATTTATGAACTAAAAAAGAATTATACTATAATAATTGTTACTCATAATATGCAGCAAGCAGGCAGAGTGAGTGATAAAACAGCATTTTTTTATATCGGTGAATTAATTGAATATGGAGATACTAAAGAAATTTTTACAAATCCTAAAAATCCTAGAACACAAAATTATATAACTGGACGATTTGGGTAAATAATTTGCTATGTTTATGCATATTTTATTTTCAAATTGACTAATTTTAAAATCTTCAAATTAAAAAAATGACACACCTTGACGAAGAACTAAATCATTTAAAATCTGAGGTAATTAATATGTGGAATCTGGTGATTCAACAATTGATAAAAACTAAGGAAGCATTGATAACACATGATAAAGACCTTGCTCGCGAAGTTGTCGCAAATGAAAAACGTGTGAATAGTTTCGAATTAAATATTGACAGAAGTTGTGAAAATATTTTTGCTCTTTTTAATCCAGTTGCTATAGATTTACGTTTTGTTTTGGCGATTCTGAAAATTAATAATAATCTGGAACG
>JAHEYA010000132.1:3000-6722 GCA_023251855.1 Bacteroidota bacterium | reverse complement strand
GAATTAGAAAAAACCGCATTGGTAGTAATGCTGTTGGTATTTGCCCAACTATTCAAGGTACTGCATGAATTATCTCCGGCATCATCCACCAGGTAAAATTTAACAACACCGGGATTGGAAGATGAATAAGTTTGCACTTTTGAAGAGGAGGCCGAAGCGCCAGAAATGCAGGCTCCGCAAGGCATTACCCAGGTCATAACTATTACTTTACCAGCATCAAGCTCAGTAAAAAGAGTATGTGATGTTCCGCCACAATCGCTAACAGTGAAATTAGTAGCAGTTGACTGCCCGATAGCCATCATTCCACTTAGTAAAAAAACGGCAGATGAGAGTAGTGTTTTTTTCATTTTTTTTGGTTTAAGGTTTTAAGTTTAGCTAATATATGAATAATTTTTGTTTTTATTGGGTGTTGATGAATAATAAATTTATTGTCTGCTCAAAGATACCTAAAAATACCAACGTTTAGCAAACAAGTTTTTTAGCAACTGTAGGGGTCTGGCTACTACATATTCTTCATATCACCTACCATTATTGGACTTTCGCCCCTCTTAAAAACAAATTCGCTGTTCAATAAATAAGCACCTGAAACAACAACATGATCCTCATTCTTTAAGCCGGAAGTTATTTCTATTTTATTTTTATTTTGTATTCCTGTTGTTACCTGATGTGCCTCAAATTTGCCTTTTTCTTTTTGCACCCACACCACACTTTCATTCGCATTTTGCAACACAGCGTCAATAGGCAATACAATGGATTTTTTTTCTTCGGATTTCAAAACAACATACGCTTGCATACCCGGTTTTAAAAGCTGTTTAGCGTTATTAACTTCTATACGCACTAAATTAATTTTACTTTGATTTTGTAATTCGGGATTCACAAAAATGATAGTGCCATTGATACGGTCATCGGGATAGGCTTCAGGAATAATTTCTACTTTTTTGCCTTCCTGCAAATAGCCTAATTCATTGGTGTATAGCTGAGCCTCCACCCATAATGAATTTAAATCTGCCAGCTTGTAAATTTTTGTCCCTTCATTTACATAATCCCCTTCCTTTAAAGGGATTTCTGTAACCACCCCGGAAACTCTGCTGTATATAGTGTTGGTGATTTTTGTTTGTTTGGTAATTTCCAGTTCTTTTATCTGTTCATTGTTCATACCCCATAACAGTAATTTATTTCTGCCGGCTAAGAGCATAGGTTGGGAGTTTTCCGTTTTTCGTTCTGCCGACTCCTTTACCAACAAATACTCTTCCTGTGCCAATAGTAATTCTCTGCTGTATAAATCATATAATTTATCTCCCTCTTTTACCTGCTCTCCAATAATTTTAAAATACAATTGCTCAATTCTGCCATTGATGCGTGCGCTTATTTGTTCAGTTCTGTTTTGATCAACAGCGAAAATACCTGTTAATGTATTTTCTCTGCCAATAGAGGAGTAGTGCAGTGTATCAACTTTTATATTTCCTAATTTCATTTGCTCATCATTGAGATGAATACTATTCATTTCAGTTTTATCAATTACGGTTTTGGCTAAGGGCATTTTGCAAATAGGGCAGTTGCCGGGTTGCTTTTCCATTACCTGCGGATCCATTGAACAAACATAAAATTCATTTTCTGCTATTTGTACCAGCTTGTTATTGTTACAGCTTGTAGTTGATATAAGTAAGAGGCATATTAATAATTTTCCTATTTCTACCACACCGTCATTGCGAGGAACGAAGCAATCTCTAAGCCATACGCTAAATGAAGATTGCTTCGTTCCTCGCAATGACGTACTAATAAAATGCACGATTTTATAAAGCTTCTTGAATAATTGTTTATTGTTTTTCATAATCAGAAATTTTTACAAAACCTTCGCTATCACTTAAATAATGGGCTTCTGCCGCTATCTCATCTTTTTTGGTAATGCCGTCAAGTATTTCAATCCAGTCCTTTGTTATAGCGCCTGTTTCAATTTTGCGCCCAATGAAATGTCCTTCTTTTTTCAACCAAACCATTTTATCTTTTCCCAGATCAATTACAGATTTTGCGGGAATGAACAACCCTTCTACCGTTTCTGCATTAATAGTGGCTTTGACTAATGTTCCTACTTTGTGCATGTGTACACTGTTGTTTATATCCACACGCACCATTAATGTTTTGGAGCCGGATTTTAAAAAAGGTTCAATAAAATTTATTTTGCCAGTCATTACCATTAGCGGTGTTTCATCTATTGCAAGTTCAACAGCCTGATTGAGTTTTACTTTGGCAATATCTTCGGCTCGTATTTGCAGCAGTACCACTACTTCGTGCGGGTCGACGATATTAAAAATTGTTTGTCCGCGAACAACATACATGCCTTCTTTTACGGTTAATTCGGATGTGTTTTGCAATTGATTGACAGGTATAGTTTGTTTTGCTTCACCGGCTTCTTGTCCGCCCATAGAGGTCATTCCATCCGAATTAGCTGAAAATTTTTCATTCAACATTTCATGAATTTGCCCCTCCCACTTACTGAAAACAGGAATACTGTTTTGAATTTTTTTGGTTTGGATTAATTCCAAAGTCTGTTCATCAGCAAAACCAAGTATTTTTAATTTTTCTTTAGCTGCATTTATTAGTTCAATTTCATTCGCATCGGTAGTTAAGAGGTAAATTAAATTTTCCTGTGCGGTAATTAAATCGGGACTGTAAATATCAAAAATACGATCACCTTTATGAACTGGCTGGTAGTTATATTTTACATATAATTTTTCAATTCGACCGTTGTAACGTGATGCTGTATTGTGTTTGGTGCGATTGTCATAATCAATAAAACCTTGCGCTTCAACAGCAATTGTAATTTCTTTTTCTTCTGGATTGATAGTTTTGATGGTTGAAAGCACGGATGAATTAACAGGTTTAAGATTTGTATTTAAAATATCATCCGAAATTTTTTTGACTAACTCCATTCCTTTACATTCAGGTTTAGGGCAGGTTCCGGGGTGATCTTGTTGTACATCAGGATGCATGGGGCAGTAATAAGTTTCAAGTTTCAAGTTTAAAGTTTCAGGTTTCAGGTTGGAAGTTTCGGGTATTTTTTTTTGCGCACTTTCGTTGCAGGAAATAAACAAGGAACAATAAATAAAAAGTAGCAACAAGCCCCATTCGCAGAACTTTGAACTTGAAACTTGAAACTTTGAATTACTACCTGATCTGAACTTCTTTTTCATATTCTGCCTGAATGTTAAGATAAGAGCTCAACTGCATTAAATAATCCAGCTCCGTCATTTGCAAATCATCGTATGCTAATAGTGTCATAAACAAGTCATTTGTATTTTGCTTGTAGGAAAGTATGTTAGCATCTAAACTTTTTTTGTAAGCAGGAATTACAAACCGTGTATAGTTATCCAACTCTTTATTTGCTGAGTTCATTTTAATCAGCAACATTGTCACATTCTGATTTGCCATATTGAACATAGATTGCTTGTCTTGTTCCATAGCTTCAATTTCAAGTCCCATAGATTTTCCTTCGCTCTTGAACCCCTTTGCGCTCCAGGGTGCTATCGGGATTGTCATCATACCTTCTACAGAATACATAAGTGAACCGCCATAGGGAAAATAATTTCTTGCACGAACACCGAATTCAGGGCTCGATTTCATCGAAACAAGTTTTTGATTGAGCTTGAGTGAGTTGATTTTACTGTTCATTTTAAGAATATCGCTTCGCATCGAAATGAGTGAATCTTGAGAAAATAGCAGCG
>JAHEYA010000132.1:0-2990 GCA_023251855.1 Bacteroidota bacterium | reverse complement strand
AATAATTCAGTGTAACGGTTAATGCTTTTACTTTATTCTGTTCACGTATCAATGCTGATGCGGCATTAGCAAGGCGTGCTTTAAATTTATAAACCGCTCCTAAATCGCCATTACTGGCTATTGCGAATTGTCTTTCTGCAATTTCCAACATAGTAGTTAATATTTTTATGTTTTGCTCAATAACTTTTATTCTGCGTTCTGAGATATACCTTTCAAAATAATTATCTTTTGCCGCTACAAAAAGTTCGTTTTTCAATCCATCGCCTTCCTTGGCAACAATGTCAGAAACGGATTTTAAATAGTCTTCTTTAGCATTTAAAAACCTTGTGTTTGGAAAATCCTTGGCGACAGAAAGCCTTACCAAATTAGGTCCGAAACCGAATGAATAAGGGTTGTCATCAAATTCAACCCCTGCTTTGGGAGGTGGCAATGCTCTCGCGCCATTAACTAATTCGTCTGCTGCCATTATTTTTTTTGAATAGGACAGAATTGCCGGATTGTAATTTTCAATTCGGTTTAAAACAGAGTCAATTGAAAGTAGTTGAGCTTTTAAAGATACCGATGAAATGAAGCAAAAAGTAAACAGAAAAAACAAACAGGCAATTAATTTTTCTAATAGTTTATTTGCCACCATCAAGAAACTAATATTTTTTAATCTTCTTTTCATCTTTCAATATCAATATCAATATCAATAACCCTCTTCTTTATTTTAATTAGCTGATTGAAGAAACTCAACTATTTTTTTTGTTTCATCATCAGTAAGATTAGCACGGACCTTCATGTGCATTCCGATTTTCCCCCATTGAATATCTGTAAAATCAGTTGGTGATGGGGCATTATGGCAGCGAATACAGTTTTCGCTCCACAGTAGTGCTCCTGTTACATTACTGATTTTGTTAGTTGTAACGCAACTGCTTCCGATTAAAGAAACTGGCACAGCTATCAACAGAATCAATTTTATTTTCTTAAATGTTTTCAATTGGTTTTTTACTTATTTTTTTCTTTCCGGTTTTTCTATCGCAAACTGCTAATTGAATAAGAAATAGTCCTTCGTTTTCTTTCCCTTTTATCTGGGTTACTTGGTAAGCTAACTTGATAACCGAAGACCAGTTATACCAATAATTTATCCCGAATGAAATTTGATTTGACCTGCCGGCATTCTGATTACCCTGAGGTAACTCCAAAACAGAATACCTGCAAGCAAATTCAAGATTTCTGATTATTTTATTTTCATGCATACCGGGACGAAATGAAATTTGCGAATACCAAGCCTGACGGACATCATAAGAGTTTTTACTACTCATTTCGACCATTTGATTATTTCCTTTGTCCAACAATACATTGTTAAGTTGGCTCTTTATTTCAACAATGCCTTTCAATTTTTCAATTCCCTTAGTATAACTGAAATCTATTGCATGCATTGCAACTTTTGCCTTGCCGTAAATGGAATCTCCTTTTTCGCCAACATAAGCGTTTTGCCAGGAAACACCTATTTCCATACTCGAATTTGAGAATGGTAAAAATCCTATTCTTGCTCCAACAGCCTTATCATTGTTGTTATCTTTAAATTTGCCCGATTCCAGCATTCCACCCATCATAGGATCACTTGGGTTGGAGCTTATAGCTGGCCCGTTGGAAACATAAGCAACATAATTTATTTTTGAATTTCCCAGCGGAGAACCTCCTCTTACTTCAAATCCTACTTCAGCCATTGGCCCCACTATAATTCCATCGTGGCTGAAACCCAATGGCGCTTCTGAAAATTTATTTACCCATGCAGGGTGCAGGCGCTCCTGAAACGTTCCGAAAGGGCTTAGAAATTTACCACCGCCTAATATTAAATATTTATTAAACACATAATGAAGCGTAGCATAACCAAGGTCTGCAGTTGTTTTACCGTCTTCTAATGAAAGTTCCAATTCACTTTCAAAAAAAAGGTTGTTGGAGATTTTCCAAAGCAGTATCGGACTTAAAGAGGTATGTACCAGTGAAAATCCGGATGAACCTGATTTTTCAAAGTTGATAAACCCATTACCGGTTAAAAAGAATCCTGACAAAGCTGATTTTTCGGGAACCTTAACTTTAGAAGTATCCTGTGCTACAGCCTGTGTAAGGCCTAAAGCAAAAAATAGTAGAAGACTTAAAACTGTTTTCATTTTTTGTCTGATGCTTTTAGTTGCCTTATATAATTCACCAAAGCCCACCTTTGCATATCAGTAAGCGGAATTTTATAGGATGCCATAGGGGGATTGCCAGTTGTAATTTTCCAAAATAGTGCCCCGTCTGTTTGTGTCTGAACATTATCGGAGCATAAATTCTTTGGTCTTGGTGTAATTGCTATTCCTGCTATTCCATCGCCCTTCCCTGTATTCCCATGACACATAGAACAAGTAGAATTAAAAAGCACTTTTCCTTTTTCAGTTGCATCCTTTTTATCGGCAAAAGGATTTTTTATTTCAGTTGCTGTTGTAGGCGCTGCCCAAATAGTTTGCTGCTGAGCCTGTACAGGCATTTTGCATAAAATGATTCCTGAAAAGAAAATTGCCGAAAAAAATAATTGATAACCTTTGAATTTCATTTGCTGAATTATTATTGAAAAAATTTATTTCTCACCTTATAATATATTAATGTTTAATACTGGATTCCACCATATCCATTTTTCCGAATTTATTTAATTCATAGCGTTTGGTCATTTCAAAAACAACAGGAGTGGTGAGTAACACATGGATTGATGAGGTAAACACCCCTCCAATCAAGGGTAATACAATAGGTATCATCACATCACTTCCAACACCGTTACTCCACAGTATTGGCACCAAGCCGAACAACGCAACACTCACTGTCATAATTTTTGGGCGCAAACGCTGTGCCGCCCCGCGATACACATAATCCCGTAAGTCTTCATTGGTAATACTTTCACGCGAATTACCTTTTAATTTTACAAGTTCGTGCATCGCTTCGTGTAAATAAATTACCATAAAAATCCCTGT
>JAHEYA010000504.1 GCA_023251855.1 Bacteroidota bacterium | reverse complement strand
CTTGCATTATTCAGGCAGTTCGAACCTCCGCTAAGAACAACAGCGCAATTAGTAATAGTTGTATTTATGGGAATTGAGTTTGTAACCGTTGCTACCACATTTACTGTTGTGCATTGAGTTGCATTCAGATTACCAATTGTTATATCGGGATATGCTGTATATCCACTCACAGCAGTCAATCCGGCAGGTAATATGTCCTGAATTACTACATTGTTTGCAGTTGAGTTTCCTGTATTACATACATTAATAGCATACGTGATATTTTGATTATAGGATGGATTAGAATTATTAACGCTCTTTGTAACAGTAATTGGAGGGACGGATTCTACTAACCTTACATCGTCAAAAAAAAGATATTGTTTCCAATTGCCTGATGTTGGTTTTACCGGTTCAATAATTAAATATTTAAGATTGGAAAAAGCAGGAATGATATTGGGAATAATAATATGATGCCATTGACTATTTGGAAAAGAGTAGTTTGAAATGAGAGATTGGGTGCCGAACCCAGCCACAATATTGATATTATTGGTTGATTGAGGAGGCACAGTATTACTCAGGAGTATATTTACCATCCCATTAATACCTGCTGCATTATAATTATCTGCAGCAAAAACCCACAAGTCAAGATTGTAGGTTTTTGTTTGATTTAATGGTTGTATAAGTTCAGTAAAAAGGCCTTCATAATTGGATGAACTACTTGCAATCCGAGATGCTCCTATATAACGGTTATTGGGAATACCATTATGTGTATCCACACCATTAGAATAATTAGTGTAATTAAAAAAGTTTATTGGAATGCCTTGGTTAGGAATAGATGCTCCTGCCGGACCTGGTTTTTGACTATACCTGATAAAAAGGTCAGGAGAAGGATTAGTTCCCCACCAGTTGTCTACTGTGGTAGGCTGCGGGTATGGGTATGTGTTATCGAAATCGCTGAAAATATCAACAAGCTCGAAATCAGCTAAAGTAATGTTTCCTTCCATGTCTCCATTGCATACAAAATTACAAGGATCGTTTGGGCAGTAAGAACAGGAAACCGTAATATAAATATCCGTTATATTACCGGATGATAAAGCATCCTTTGGTCTGTATTGTATACGTGCCATTCCAGTGAATGTTGGAGATGGGGTATAACATAATTGACTTCCACTAATGGATGCACTACCTCCTCCGTTTAATACAAGTATTCCATTATTACCAAAAGTTAAATCAAAGGAAATCTGATTTGATTCCGAATCAGTATCATTGCTCAATACATTAACACATATTTGATTGCCACCACAAGAGGTAGAACCAAAATCATTTACTCCCAGAGGTGCACAATTAGTACAGGATGTTCCAAATACAGAGTATCCCAAATCGCACAAAGTCCTTATTTCAGGATTTGTCAATACGCGGTCATCTCCCCCATATGTTTCTTGCCTCATAACATAATTATAAGTTGAACGTAAATAATCAAAATGGCTCATAGTGCTTCCATCTTTAAAAGGCGAATTAGAATAGATTGGTTGAGGGGCACAAGAACCTGTTTTAGAAAAAATTAACTGGTTTGAGATTAAATCTGCCGGAGCATTGCCCTGAAAAATGCCTGATGAAGAAACTAAAAAATTATTTCCCTTTTTAATATATTTATCAAATATGCTGTAAGGGCCATTCATAGTACTTGCACCATTGGGATAGCCAATGAATGAAGCAAAACCCAAAGCATGCATAGCTTCATGCAGAATAATTGAAAATAAATCTAATTGCCCGTTTGAAGAAGCCGGGTAGCCTGAAAAAACGGTATATACATTGCCACTAAGAATCCGGTTGCCAAAATCTATTTTTATTCGGCCATCGTAAGGAAATGCAGCAGGATCTGCTGTAGTAGTAATGTGTTTATATAAATCACCTCCATCAAATCCTGATGAAACCATGCTGGCAAAAAATGGACTGCCGACAGCTAATGGTCCCGTGCCATCTGTTTCCGAAGCTTGAATAATAATATCAGGGTTAGCACCATTAAGGTTAATAATGGTAGCTATATAGTTAAATACAGCACAAGCTGTTTGTTGTCGTAATGTTCCGAGACCAGCAGGAGCA
>JAHEYA010000503.1 GCA_023251855.1 Bacteroidota bacterium | reverse complement strand
ATGTTGCATTTGATGCCTCAACCACTATTTGGGTGGCAACAAATAAAGGCGTTGCAAAATATGATGGAAGCCTTTGGACTAAATACAATACCGCAAACTCTGGATTACCAAATGATACCGCTACTTGTGTTTATGTGAATAATTCGGATGCATGGATAGGAACTCGAAATGGGCTGGCAAAATTAAATGGAAGTACCTGGACTGTTTATAACACTTCCAATTCGGGCCTAACCACTAATCGCATGCAATGCATAACCGCAGCTTCTAACAACGATGTTTTTGTTGGTACTAATACAGGGCTTTATAAAAAATCGGGAAGCACCTGGACTAACTACGGCACCCTCAATCCTTATCTGACAGCTAAGTACAGCATTCTTTCAATTTACATTGACACCAATAATGATAAATGGATTGGAACAGATTATGGTGTGTTTAAACTGCAGGGAAATAATCTTACTCCAATCAGTTCCTTGTTTCCTAATTATGCTATAAATTGTAATGGACAGAATTATAATATATACTCTATTACCAAAGGGCCTCAGGGAGGGGTGGCCTTTATGAATAATGATGGTTTAGTCGAAATAACAGGGAATCAGGTTTATAAATATCTTGGGGTTGGAGGAGATTTGCTTGCCTACGATACTTCATCCGGGCTAATTGGGTACTTAAAAAAAATGGGAGCTCCCAATCTTCTTTATTCTTTCAATTATCAAAACTATACCGGGGTTAGCCTCCAAAGCCCAATCAAAGAAGCCAACACATTAGACATAAATGAGGTGAGAGCAGAAATATTGGATCACGGAGATATGTTCTGGGGTCTATTTTGTAGTCAGGGGGGAGGATACGAAGTCCCCAAAAACTCTGGGAGAAATGCAAATTTTGCTTCTGCTTTATGGATTGGCGCTATCGATAATGGTGGGCAATTGCATGAAGCAGCAATGACTTATCGCCAAGATGGGAATGATTATTGGCCAGGGCCTCTGGATACCATCAGCGGAACTATTGATTCTGCCACTTCGGATGCCTATGATAAAATATGGAAAATCAATCGTTTTAAAGTGGAAGAATTCAAATACAATTTTTCTCTCGGTACTGTGCAAAGTGGCGCCTACACTGTTGATAACGACATACTCACATGGCCCGCTATTGGCGCTGGAAATTTTACAAGAAACCTAGCACCTTTTATTGATGTAAATCATGACGGGCTTTACAAACCGCTCATTGATGGTGATTACCCTGATATTAAAGGCGATCAGATGTGCTACTGGATTTTTAATGATAATTTATCAAATATACATACCTGTTCTTTTGGAATTCCATTCAAATTAGAGGTGCATGCATCAGCCTATGCTTATACCTGTTCAACAATTACTGATAGTTTGAAAGCACTGAATTATACTACCTTTTATAATTATAAAATATTTAATAGGAGTACTCAAAATTACCACAGCAGCTATATGGGAATGTGGGAAGATGCGGATTTAGGCTGGTATCTGGATGATTATGTTGGATGTAACCCAGCCAATAATTATGGCTATGAATACAACGCAACTCCCGTAGATGGAGCCGGAACAAGTTACCCTTTTGCTTACGGTGCAAAACCACCTATGCTAAGCACAGTAATTTTAAACGGACCTTTAGCCGAACCCAATGATAGCATTGATAATAACAATAATGGTATTATTGATGAACCCGGAGAAAAAAACTTAATGACCAATTTCAATTGTTTTGGTAATAGTAATGATACAGTTAGCGGAAACCCGCATCCCGTAGACGATTTCTACCAATATTTAACATCACATTGGCGAAATGGAACACATGTTACTTATGGAGGAAATGGAACAACCGGGACTATTCCAACTAATTTTATGTTTGATGGCGTACCTTCCGGAACTGGCTGGGATGAAGTTTCCTTAGGTGATGCACTAAATGATAGGCGGTTCGTTATAAGCTCCGGTCCTTTTAATTTTAATGCCGGTTCCAGTGTTGACTATGATTATGCCATTGTTTTCACACGTGATACGGCTTCTGCCTATAGCATTCAAAATCTATATCAAAAAAACAAAGAAGATGTAAATAAAATA
>JAHEYA010000131.1 GCA_023251855.1 Bacteroidota bacterium | reverse complement strand
AACCAACTAAAAGCAGAGTTAGCAAAATCAAAAGTTGGCGGAACTGTTGGTGGAACAACACAAAAAATTGTAAGCAATCCGGCAGGAGGAATTTTACGTACTTCAGAAAGCGATGACTTTGCTGATGATAAAGGAAAACCTGTAAGCACCGGCTTTTATGTTGTTATAGGTACATTTGGCAATAAAGAAAATGTGGATAAGTTTAAAGCATCCAACATTATGAAAGGACATGTTAATACAAAAGTTATTCAAAATCATTTTACAAAAGTGTATAATGTTTTTGTATTAAAAACCAATAATAAAGCGGATGCCGATGCTGAACGCGCAAAATACAAGGTTGAATATCCGGATGTATGGATCTTAAAACTGGAATAAATTCGGCATTCTTTTTGACTATGTTTTCCGACATCGTCTTCTTGTAGCTAATGATTTCTTTTATGGTCTACCTGAATGACAATTTGTAACGGGTTTTCCTGAAAAAAACAGAAATCAATGCTTATTAAAATTAAACATATCTGGAATCACGTCCGTTTATACCTCAGTTTTTTACTTTTCGCTTTTTATTTGGTAATTGGCTATTTACTTTTGTTTTCTGATACCTGGTCACATATTTTAAGTAAAGGAAGGGAAATAATAGGGTCGGCTCTATTATTATATGGTGCGTTAAGGTTTTATATTGCATACCGTAGATATAAAAACAAACACAAACGTATACGCGTACAATCTTTTAAGAAAAAGAAAAAACTGATTAAAGAGCGGGAAAAGGCAAAGGTCGAATAGACAGCCTTTATCAATTATATTGCGAGTGGGGTTAATTTCCATTTGTTTTATTTTTGTTGGACTCCGAAGGAGTCCAATGCTTGTAGAAAATCGTTCTGTTATAAACATATGACCCCTTCGGGGTCAAACAATTTGTGTACGATAATTTATCTTGTTTGTAGTATAGTTTTTTTTTGGTATCTATTTTTACTGATTAGCAATGCATAAATTTATTTCTTTTTTAGCAACCATTTTTTTAGTGTCGGTATTATTTAGCGGATGTTCGGAGATGAAGAACGAACCCACTGACACACCTACCTCTGGTGAAGTAAATATTGTTGTGGATGAATCATTCCAACAATTATTTGATACCCAAATTTATACTTTTCAATCATTGTATTCAAATGCTAAAGTGCATGCAAAGTATTTGCCCGAAAATGAAGCGATTCAGAGATTATTAACCGACTCCTGTAAAGTGGCTGTGCTTTGCAGAAACATTACAAGCATTGAACGTAAACAATTTGAACATGCAAACATTTTTCCGATTTCTACCAAAATAGCAGAAGATGCAGTTGCTTTTGTTATTAATAATGAAAATACGGATACTGTAATGACAGTTGAGAAAATGAAATCCATTTTATTGGGCAATGATTCTATCTGGAAACAAATTAATAACCAATCACAACTTGGGAAAATAGCTATTGTGTTTGATAATAATGGCTCAGCAAATACAAGCTATATAGGAGATTCATTGCTTCACGGAAAAGCATTCTCAAAAAATTCTTTTGCTGTAAAATCAAACCCTGAAGTAATTGACTATGTGAGTAAAAACAAAAATGCATTCGGAGTTTTAAGTGTGAATTGGATTAGTGATCGTGATGATTCATTAACAATGAATTTTCTTAAAAAAATAAAAATTCTCGCAATCGCTAAGAATGAATCATCAAAAGCCTTTAAACCTTATCAGGCTTATATTAAAACCAAAGATTATCCTTTTACAAGAGCGGTGTATATGATCAACCGGCAAACCCGGGCCGGACTTGGTATGGGGTTTGTTTCATTTGTAGCAGGTGATAAAGGACAATTGATGATCTTAAAATCGGGATTAGTACCTGCAATTGCCCCTGTAAGACTTGTACAAATTAATACTAACTAAAAAAAACTCCAAGTTTCAGATTGACATACTATATTTGTAAAGTTTCACGTTTGTTATCATTCGCAAAATTTAAAACTGAAAATGAACTTTATTATGAAAATGAAAAATTCTTTTTTTATTTCCTCGCTGTTGGCCACATCTGCCGTGTTTTCACAAACCTTGAACGATGCGATAAAACAAACCACCAATGAGCAGTTTGAAAAAGCTGATGCTTCTTTTAAAGGACTTTTGTCGACCCAACCCAATAATGGTGAAGTTTATTTTTATTATGGCGAAAACTATTTTAAAAATGAAAATGCTGAAACAGCAAATGCTACTTATCAAAAAGGTGCGGACCTTAATGCTACCAATCCTTTATGTTATGCTGGTTTAGGTAAGATACAGTGGTATCAGAACAAAACAGCGGAAGCAAAACCTAATTTTTACAAAGCAACTACTCTGGCTGCCGGAAAAAATGCAACTGTTTTATTAAAAATTGCAGAAGTATATATTAATGCCGAAACCAAAGATTTTGTAGAGGCAAATAAATTACTTGATCAGGCTCAAAAGCTGGAACCCAATAATCCGGAGGTATATATCTTAAGAGGTGATGCTTTTTTAGAACAAAGTAATGATGGTTCAAAAGCGATTGAAAATTATGAAAAAGCATCTAAACTTGATCCAAAATCAGTAACAGCAATCTTAAGAATTGGAAAACTATGGAATCGTTCAAAAAATTATACAGCAGCTTTGGATGCTTATAAAAAAGCCAGTTTGATAGATTCTTCTTTCGCACCTGCTTATCGCGAAAAGGCTGAAATATATGCACGTGCAGGACAATTTAACAATGCTGTTGGTCAATACAAACGTTATTTACAGCTCAATAATGATTGTGAAGCCAGAGGACGTTATGCCGGCTTTTTATTGGAAGCAAAACATTATGCCGAATCTGTTGAAGCAGCCAATGAAGCATTAAAGTGTGATACGCTAAATGCTTACATCTATCGTTACAAAGGATACTCCCAATTCGAATCGGCAGATTATGCAAATGGAATGAAAACAATGAAACAGTTTTTTGAGAAAGCATCAAAAAATACAAAGTTGAAAATTATACCAATGGATTATGAATATATGGCAAAACTATTTTCAAAAGACGACAAAGACACACTCTCACTCCAATCCTCTGTAACTGCTTTTAAAAAAGCACTAGAGCTTCAGCCGGAAAAAATAGAAATAAATGGTGATTTAGCCACAGTTTACATGAAACTGAAAAAATATGCTGACGCAATTGCTTGTTTTGAAAAAAAGATCGCTGCAAATAAAGCAACTGTAAATGATTATTATGGTTTAGGACGTGCCGCTTATTTTTCAAAAGACTTTGTAAAGGCGGATTCTGCGACAGCCCAGATGATTCGCCTTCAGCCTGATCTATCAATTGGATATTTATGGAGAGCAAAAGTAAATTCACAATTAGACCCTAAAAATGAAAAATGGCAGGCAAAATCATTTTATGAAATGTATATCGCCAAGTTGAAACCCGAAGATGTTGAAAGAAATAAAAAGGATTTAATTGATGCTTACAACTATCTGGCAGCTTATTATGCAGAGAAAAAAGATTGTCCGAATTTAAAAATATTCATGGAAAAAGTACTTGCGCTTGATCCCGCTAATACACAGGCTAAAAAGGTAATAGCAGGACTAAAATGCTAAATTGCATATAAAATTTGGAAGGGAATTTCTACTGAATTATTTTTTCGGAACGTTCAATTTTAAATTCGGTTCTGCGATTTTTGGCATGCTCCTCTTCACTGCAATCAATACCATCTCCACACTTATTTATTAATTTGGTTTCACCGTACCCTTTACCGGTAACACGTTTGCTAGCAATTCCTTTTCTAATTATATAATTAACAGCAGCTGTGGCTCGTTGCACAGATAATCTCATATTAAATTCGGAAGAGGAACGTGAATCAGTATGCGATACTATTTGAACTGATAATTTCGGATCTTCTTTCATTACACCAATAAGTTTGTCGAGCGTTTTTGAAACTACCGGTGTTACTTTGGTTTCTCCGGTATTGTAATAAATATTCTCTACAATTGTAACTGTGTTTCCGCTTTTTAAATTCGTAATGAACATATTGCCACTAATATTGTCTGTTTTGAGCGGGTCTTTACTTGCTACATCTGTTTTCAGTTGTACGAGCTTTATCCATGGATCTTCTACATCTTCTACTTCCAGTTTTTTTCTATCACTTTGTAAAATGCTGAATTTGAAACCATGATCACCACGCAAAATTTCCTTTACAGTAACTCCTTTGGTATTGGTTAAAAATATTTTTTTATACTTTTTTAATAAAGCGTTATTTTCGCCAAGAGCCAACAAAATACTCCTCTCACCCGGAAGACTAATAAATTTAAAATCGCCCTCTCCATCCGTTTTAGTACTTCTCATTATCTGGCCCTTTTCGTTCATTATATTAATTATAGAATTTGCAATTGGAGACCGGTCATCCCCAAGCAACCTACCATTAAAATCAACCCTTAATTCACTATTTTCAATGGTCATCAACTTTATTATATTTTTATCCGAAGCCGAAAAAGTAAATTCAAAACCACCATTACTCCCGGTGGATGCAGTCAAAACTTCTTTACCGGTTTTATTGGTCAGAACAATTTTTGTGCTTTTTGGTAATCCCGAATCAATGTCATCCACCTGAAGTTTATTATTTTGATCTGATTGATAATTAGTGAACATAAATCCACCGTTTCCATTGGTAGCTGAAGTTTGTATAATTTCTCCTTTTTCATTCAATAAATTAATTTTGGTGTTCTCCAAAGGTTTAGGTGATTTGTCTCCAACCAACAATTTACCGCCAAATTTTACATCTTCAGGGGTCACCTGGGGCAAAGTATAAGGATTAACCGGCAGATCACGAAATACCATTTTTCCGCCAATACCATCAACACCGGTTTCGCGAATAATTCCTGATTTAGTATCGATCAAAGCAAATTTTGATTTGTTGTCAAACCCCGGATTTGCATCATTTAACTCTATCATGTATCTTTTGCTGGCATCGAGGTTCTCGAATTTAAAAAAACCTTTTTGATCGGTAGTTGTAATACTAAGAACAGTACCTTTTTGATCAACAAGCGCTATCTCCCCATTTTTTAATGGATTAAAAATATTTTTGCTGGAAGCTATTTTTCCGGAAATAACAAGTGATGTATTACCCTGTGACTCTTGCGCTATAGAGGGAATGCAAACCAAAAAGAAAATAAATGCACTAAAAAAAACAACCGTTTTCATATAAGTAACATAAAATTCAAAACTCAAAAAAACGCAACATTTATATTTAATAAAAGTAAAGAAATATTTTTTAAATCCACAGAATCACAACAATTTGAATCATTTGTGTTCTATTTTTTGAACATAAAATTATTGTGCAACCCAGCCCCCATCAATCGAAATAGCAGCACCTGTGATCATTGAAGCAGCATCAGAAGCTAAAAACAGCGCCAATGCCCCTATAGATTCACTACTTACAAATTTTTTAATTGGATGTTTCGCAAACAATATTTTCTGAATCACTTCTTCTTCTGAAATCATTTTTGATTTTGAAAGTTCAGTAATTTGTTTTTCAACCAATGGAGTTTTCGCAAAACCCGAACAGATAGCATTTGCAGTTATTCCAACTGGTGCACCTTCCAAAGCTAAGGTTTTTGTTAATCCTACTAATCCATGTTTTGCTGCAACATAGGCCGACTTATTTTCCGAAGCAACCAATCCGTGGACAGAAGCAATATTTATGATCCTTCCGGAATTTTTACTTTTCATTCCCTGCCATACTGCTTTAGAAGTATGAAATGCAGCAGTTAAATTCACAGCAATAATATCATTCCATTTTTGTTCCGGAAAATTTTCAATAGCCGATACATGCTGTATTCCTGCATTATTTATCAATACATCAATGCTAGCGAATTTGGAAGTTGCTTCAACTATCATAGTTTTGATCTCAGCAGCAATAAGCATATTTGCCGGTGAATAAAATGTTTTTACATTGTACTCTTTTCCAATAGTTGCAGCTATTTCCGGTCCCTCTTTTTCAAGTCCGTTTAAAACAACATCATAACCGGCCTTTGCAAATTCTTTAGCAATGCCAAGGCCTACTCCACTTGTGCTCCCCGTAATTAAAACTGTACTCATTGTTATGATTTTTAATTAATCCCGTTCTAAGACCAGACCAGAAAAAAATTGAGCAAGGATGCTATTAAAGCAACGATTGAAATAATAAATTTCCATTTTATAATCGCTAAAAATTTACAATGCCAATCCTTTAGCCAAGTTGTTAAATAAATTCTGAAATTAGTTTTACCGTTTCGGGAATCGCTTCAAGATTGAGAGTATGGCCAATACCTAAAATAGTTTCAAACTTACTTCCTTGTATTGAATCTGCAACAGTCTTTGCCATATGTATTGGTAACAGCGAATCATTTTCTCCATGAATTACCATGGTAGGGGTTTTTATTACTTTTAGTTTTTCCCTGTAATCTCCACGTTCATAAGTAGCTTGCATTAATTTTTTTAAAGCAGTAGGATCCGTATTTATATTTTCACGTGCAATTTTGAGAACTTCTAATGGAATTAATGGATGATTGAAATAGGCTTCACTCAGAACAACCGGGAGCATGATGTCAAACATAAGTGAATATCCTCCTACATCTAACGCCCTTTCCCATGCAAATGACATCGCTTCCAGATAAGGTGTTTGATGAGCAAAAGTTGAAAGTAAAAATAACTTATTCAATTTTTCGGCATGGTTAATTGCAAAGTGCTGCGCAACC
>JAHEYA010000502.1 GCA_023251855.1 Bacteroidota bacterium | reverse complement strand
ATCTCAAAAAAGCAATCAGTATGAGATTGCTTCGCTACACTCGCAATGACCCGATTTTATTGCATTGTGGTTTAGTAAAAAAATCATTATTGCACTTTTATAACAAAAGATTCAATTTCATTTTTCATATATCCACTTCTGTTCCATTGATGCAAAGGTTGTGTTTCCCCGTTCGCATTAGTAGCTTTAACAAAAAATTTATACAATCCTGCTTTGGTAGGTTTAAATTGATAACGCCATCTGCGCCAAGCATAATTACCTAATGAAGCATCTAGTTGTGTGGCAATCCATGTTCTTCCATTATCATTAGAGATTTCCACTTTTGTAATTCCTGTGCCATCATCAAAAGCAAGTCCCTGTAGTTCATTAGCTGTTCCACTTATTAAAACACATTCAGGTTCAGGTGAAACAAAAATGGAACGAACATCTATTTTATTTATCGGAACCAATTGTTTTGCAAGAGAATCAGGTTGTTCATTACCATTAGCAACATCTTTCGGAATTAAATATGCTTTTTCCATCCAGTATCCTTTAAAGGTATCCGGTAATACTCTAACCTCATTAAGCATTCCTACCCAATAGGTTGCATACCAACCCGGCACTATTAATTTTAAGGGATAACCATTAAGGACAGGCAAAGGCTGACCATTCATTTCATAGGCTATCATTACGTTTCCATCAATTGCATGTTTAAGTTCCAGCGATTTTACAAAATCCGGAACAGAAGGCAGCGGAGGGGAATCCAAACCATTAAAAGAAACAAATTTGGAATTTGATTTAGTGCCTGCCATCGCTAAAATGTCTTTCAATTTTACGCCTGTCCATCTTGCATTTCCCATTCCTCCATTTGTCCATTGAGCTCCCGGAACTCTTGGATTAAAGGTGCTACGTGCATTTCCGGCACATACACATAAAGCATTTAAGGTATAGGATTTAAATTTTGTTTTCAAATCGGTTAAAGTGAGTACCAATTCTTTTTTCACCGTGCCATTTATTCGTAGATGAAATGTATCTGGATTTATTTGGGAAGGTAGATTTGATAAATGCCAGCGAACAAAAAATACATCGTTAGGAGTGAAATCATTTAAAAAATATTTTAAGGGTGTTTCTAAATTTGGAGGACGATCAGTTAGTAAAAGCATTTCTTTCTTTTCAGGCGCTGTTACTAGTGTTCCTGGTTTTTTTGCACTTAAGTTTTTATCTCCATTGTTAGAAGTGTTTTCAGGAGTGCAGGAATAAATTGTTAGTGAAATAAAGATCAAAAAAATACATTTCTGAAAAGATAAAAATTTCATTTTTTTGAATAATTCTTTTTGTGAAATAGATTTAGGGTTTGGGTTCATTAATAAATCATTTACCAAAAATCATTTTTATTGAAAGTAAAAGCATAAATATTCCGAATACTTTTTTTAACATATTCTGATCCATTGAAATTGCAATTTTAGAACCAATATAACCGCCAATCACGAATGTAATTGCAATGATCAGAGAAGATTTTACATCTACATGTCCCGCTTGATAGTAATTGTAAACTGCAAGAATACCAACAGGTAATAATAAAACTGCAAGTGAAGTTCCTTGTCCTTGATGCTGACTCATACTCATAAAATAAACTAATGCAGGTACAATTACAACACCACCACCTATACCAACTAAACCGCTGAGTATGCCGGCTAATAAGCCTATGCATAATAAAATAATAATTGTTGTCATATTAAATTCTGTGTTTTTCATAAATACTACGAATTACTAATTTTCTCGAATTACGAAGCTGTGCTTTTTTATTTGGTTATCAATATAAGCGCAAACCAGCATTTTGGTAGGTGTTTTAGGCAGTTTTATTTTTCTGCTAGTTTTGCTTTACGATTTTCAAAGTATAATTTGATTTGATCAAAATTCATATCCTTGATATCCATGCTTATTTTGTCTCGCACTTCTCTCATAAATTTCACGGCTTTAAAATCTTTAATGATTGTCTTTTTTTTGTTTTTAGTCTCCATAGTTAATAATATCTTTTGGTGAACGAATGTCAATTTGAGCATAGCCCAATTTTAAATTTACAGCATTATAACCTCTTATTCTGATAACA
>JAHEYA010000130.1 GCA_023251855.1 Bacteroidota bacterium | reverse complement strand
CAAAATTAGCAGAACCTGTTTGGGTAGAAGAACAAATGCATCCTTATCAACATGTTGGGAATATGACTCTTATTGCGGCTTTGGCAGGAATAATCGGGGCAAAAATTTTTCACAATTTGGAAAACTGGAATGAGTTTATAGCTGACCCAATTGATGCTTTGCTTTCATTCAGCGGGTTGACAATGTATGGCGGACTTATTTTAGCTTCGGCTACTTTAATTTATTATGGATATAAAAATAAAATTAAGGTTACTCATTTAATTGATTCCTCAGTTCCTTCATTAATGTTGGGATATGCCATAGGGCGCATTGGTTGCCATGTTTCAGGTGATGGCGATTGGGGAATTGATAATCTTTCTCCAAAACCAAATTGGTTAAATTGGCTTCCTGACTGGATGTGGAGTTATGATTATCCGCACAATGTAAACAGTGTTGGAGAACCAATAGCGAATTGTATTGCACAAAAATATTGCAATCATCTTGTACCATCAGTTTATCCAACCCCTTTTTATGAAACAATTATGTGTTTTGTATTGTTTCTGATTTTGTGGAACCTCCGAAAACGCATTACTACACCGGGAATGTTGTTTGCGGTGTATTTAATTTTTAATGGAGTAGAACGTTTTTTTATTGAAAAAATCAGGATAAATACACTTTATCATGTTGGAAATTTTGAATTTACACAGGCTGAATTAATTTCTTCTTTGCTAATTATACTAGGAGTAACAGGGCTTTGGTTCTTTAAGAAATTGGAAAAAAACAATTTGAAAATTGGCTGATCATTCGAGATTATTTTGTCTCGTTATCAAATGTATCTGAAGTTATACTTTTGCCATCCTTGTAAAAAAATGCTCCAAAACTATATTCTTCTTTTCTATAGATATAGCTCTTCTCTTCAGTAGAGACGGTAATTACAGTGATTTTTTTTGTGTCTTCTTGGATAACTTTCACTTCTTTGTTTTTTGCAATAGCTTTGGTTGAAGGGTTGCTCTTTTTATTTTCAGTTGGTTTTAGAACTACTTTGATTGGGGGAGTTTTTGGAATTGGCGGAGAGGTGCGTTTTGCTTTAGGATCAGGAGGAGCTATTTCTTTTTTCATCATTTTATCTGCTAGCTCTGCATAATCTTTGTCGAAAGAAAAATCATCTTTTTGATTGCTGTATGCAAATCTGGCAACAGGTTGTGAATAAACAATTACGCGATCTTCGGGCTGTTTTTCCAATTCAATTGAATAAATTGTTTTATCAAATTCCGATTCCCCTCTCTTATCTGGAACATGTGTATCTACAAACACAGTTTTAGAGATGTAACCTATTTTCGAATAGGTGAAATAGTATTCATTATCAAGTGGCAAATCAACAGGATATTTATCGAGGTTTGGATCAATTACTTTAAAGGGAACCCTTTTTTTTGTGATGGTAATCATTACATTTTTCAAATCACCATCCTGCACCTTTAACTTCATAGTAAAGTTTAATGGATACGTTTTTTGTGAATAAATAGTATTTGAAAAAACAAATAATAAGATCCCACAAAGCGCTGTATTTAAAAATCCAGTAATGAGCTGGTTATTTTGTTTCATAAGCGTCTATAATTTTTTTAACTAATTTATGACGAATAATATCACCACCATCTAATTGAATAAATTCAAGTCCTCCCGTTTTATTTAACAATTTCATTGCCTGAATAAGGCCTGATGGTTGATTTTTAGGCAGATCAATTTGAGTGATATCGCCTGTGATCAAAAATTTAGCCGAGGCCCCCATACGTGTTAAAAACATTTTTAATTGTCCTTCAGTTGCATTTTGTGCTTCATCCAAAATTACAAAAGCATTATCTAAAGTTCGTCCTCGCATAAAGGCAAGTGGAGCAATTTGAATTATTCTGTTTTCGCGATAATATGCAAGTTTTTCGGGAGCGATCATATCTTCTAACGCATCATACAATGGTTGCAGATAAGGATCTAATTTTTCTCTCAGATCACCCGGTAAAAAACCAAGGTTTTCACCTGCTTCGACCGCTGGACGCGTAAGAATAATTTTTTTTATTTCTCTGTTCTTTAATGCTCTTACTGCTAATGCAACTGCAGTATAAGTTTTGCCGGTTCCTGCCGGGCCAATCGCAAACACCATATCATTCTTACCAATGCTTTCAACTATTCTGCGCTGATTAGTAGTACGAGCTTTAATAATTAAACCATTATTTCCGAATAAAATTACATCATCCGCAGTTGAAACCTCATTAGTTCCCAAACTGTTTTTTGCAGTACCCAAGATCTGTTCAACCGCATTTTCAGTAAGATTGCCATAACGATTGAAATAAGCAGTAAGTACATTCAAAATCATCTCCAGCTGATTTACTTCGGAATCATCTCCTGAAGCTTTTATGACTTCACCACGAGCAACAATTTTTAATTTTGGAAAACGTTTTTTTATTTGCTCCAGTTTAGAATCATTTATTCCATAAAGATCAATAGGGGCAATATCTTCAAGAAGTATTTTTTTTTCAATCATTTTTTATCAGACATTTTCAATCTCAAAAATTTCACCTTTTTAGTTTTTCATTTTGTGACGAATGCTTAAACTTTGTTTTTTTTATTTGCAGAGTACGAAAATAACATATTTTTGTTATTGAAAATATTAAGTGGCTTTACAAATTACAAACCAAATGGCAATCATAACCCTTACTACTGACTTTGGATTAAAAGACCATTATGTTGGTTCAGTTAAAGGTGCTATCTTAAATCAAAGCCCTAGTGCGGTTATTATTGATATTTCACATCAGATTGAAAAATTCAATATTCAGGATGCTGCATTTATCCTAAAGGAAGCATATCCTAATTTTCCAAAAAATACAGTTCATATAATCGGTTTGCAAACAGAATATACTGCTTCAGGAGGCTATGTTGCACTTGAACATAATGAACATTTTTTTATTGGTGCGGATAATGGAATTTTTTCCTTGATTTTTGAAGAACAGCCTAAGACAATTGTTGAGATTCAAATCAATCCAAAATTAAAATCAATTTTTCCGGTAAGGGATATTTTTACAGGTATTGCATGTAAGCTTGCAAGTGGAACTTCGATAAAAAATATTGGGAATCCAAAACAAAATTTAGTACAACGGCTTCCTTTCAGAGCGACCTCAATGGGTAATATTATCAGGGGTTCTGTAGTGTTTATTGATTCTTATGGAAATGTGATTACTAATATTGATCGTTCTTTATTTGAACAAATTGGTAAAGGCGAACAGTTTGTAATTGAACTGGCGCGAAATAACCAGATAGAGCGGATAAGTAATGAATATAATGAAGTCCCGGAAGGTGAGCTGCTTGCAATTTTTAATTCATCGAATCATCTTGAAATTGCGATGAGGAATGGAACAATAAATACGATGCTCAATCTAAAACTTAACGATTCAATAACCATTCGTTTTCAATGATCACACGCATTGTAAAAATGACTTTCAAGCCGGAAGAGGTTGCTAATTTTTTAAAAATATTTAGTGAATCCAAACAATATATTCGTAATGTGGAAGGTTGTAGTCAACTCGAATTATTAAATGATATCAGTGCCTCTGCTGTTTTTTTTACATACAGCAAATGGAACACTGAAAAAGATTTAAATAATTACAGGAATTCAGAATTGTTTGAAAGTGTTTGGGCGAAAACAAAAATTTTATTTGCAGTTAAGGCTGAAGCCTGGAGCCTAAAATCGGAAATTTTTTCTTAAAAATACATTTACCCGAAAAGTGATTTGTTAATTGCCGCTCCTTGCAATTTCAATCCAGGCCGAACCATTAAAAATAAGGGTAAGGGTAGCAGTTATTCCCATAACAAATTCAGAGCCGTTTCCTGAGGTTTGGGTACCGTGGACTCCCTCATCCAAATGAACGAAAGGGCCATTTTTTATCGTTATATTGGAAGTAATATTATTGTTTTCAAGCACAAGAATTTGTCCGGGAATTGCACCATTTGTACTAATAGAAGTAAAAGTATGAAAGCCGACTAAAAGCCTTAAATAACCTCTGTTACCGGGGCTTAAAGTGCTGGAATTGGTTGACACAGAGTTAGGTGATAAAGTAACCGCACCATTTACTTCCAAACTGGTTCCAGGAGTGCCCGTGCCAATGCCTACATTACCACCATTATTATATATATTGTTACTATTAAGTACCCAAGTCGTACCATCCCAATAGGTAGTATTTCCGGCTGCAGAACCATTTGGCAAAAATCCAGTTGTACCTGTTGCACCTGTACTCCCGGTTGTTCCTTGGTTTCCAAGGGAACCTTGACTTCCCGTAGCTCCCGTTATGCCAGCAGTTCCACTGGTCCCTGCTGTTTTGGCATACAGGGCATATGGAACACTCATCATTTGGGTTGTTCCCATTAAAATATAATTGTTTCCACCAACAGTATCTATTTTAACTTCTAAAAATTTATCTCCGGTAGACCAAGGAATTGCAGGGAATGTGCCAATTTGAGGTGTTACTGTTCCGATTTTTAAAGTAAATAATCCATATACATTTGTGGAGTCTGTATGTTCTTCCTGATATATTACTGTGCCACCAGCTGTTATGTTTCTGATGCTAAATTGAACTTTAATGTGAGCATTAGCTAAGGGTTTTCCAAAATTGTTTCTGGCAATTCCCTGATAGTTGATACCTTCAGGAGGTTGGGCAAAGCAATATGTACATAAAAGCAATACTGCCAATGTATTTACTAATGAAAACAGTTTTTTCATGATTGCCAGATAACCAGTGTTTAAAGTGATAAATGCAATTAGTACGATGTACTTTAATTCTCTAGAAGATAAAAATAAACAATTTTTTCAGGAAGGACAATTTTTTATGGAAAATTTTGTTGGATTTAATGGGGTCATCATTTTTTTTCCAATGCCTCTATTTTTTTAAGTAACTGATCTATTTGCATTTGTTGTTTGATATTTTCTGTTTTAAGCTTTTCTATATTTTCTTTTGAATCATAAAAAGTTTTTGAAGAATTGCGATAAGCTTCCATTTGCGATTTAAACTCTTTATTTATTTTGTACTGTTCACTATTTTGTTGATTCAATTCCTTTACAGAATTAATTATAATATAGGTGATAGCATTGGGATCAAATTCTAAAATGTTTTCAATAGATGAACTGTCTTTTGGGTCCATGCGCATTTTTACTTCTTTTATTGTATAAGGAAGAATCTTTCGTATTTGTTGTGCAACTATACCTACATACGTTTCCTTGCTGGTAATACCCCCTTTGCCATTATATTGAAAAGTGATCGGATCAATTTGTAGTAATTTTTCTAAACCTTCATTAAATGGTATTATATTTTGTTTTAAACGTTCATCTGAAAACACCGTCCAGTTGGGACTTCCAGATTTGTTAGCCGAGCCATTTACACTTAACAGGGCAGTTGGAGCGGGTGTTCCAATGCCAACATTGCCAGTTGCACCAACTATGTGCATTGCTTCAAGAACACAGGTTTCATCTAAGTTGATATCGAACAGAATATCCCCTGTATTTTGACTTGAAAAATAAGTATTGTTGTCACCAAGGTCAATTCTCACCTTCCTGTCGCGCATCACGTATAGATCTGCTTGAGTGTTTGAGGAACCTGCAGATTGTTGGTTGATCGTGAAAGCCCCCGGGTCTAATGAGCCATTGGTACTCACTGGTAAGCTTGCTGAAATTCGAGCAATTTCAAGTCTGGTTCCACCTGCTCCAGCCAAAGTAATTAGTTGGGTGGGCTCAGTTGTTCCTAATCCTAAATTGCCACGGTGGTCAATTGTCATGCGAGTTTTTGCACCTGCCGTATTAAAATCATTGGTTGTTGCAAAATACATTTTTGTTCCATAGTCCCCTGATCCCTGAACATATATTCAGGCTTGAACTGTAGTTCGATAATTGGGAATATAGTGATCAGGCGTACCAAAGCTTATTCCCATTTTGCTTCCATCCACATTGCTGTTTGGAACAATGTGAATTGATCCGTACGCATTTAAACCTGGCGCTACGGAATCAATGATCGCATTATAATGTATCTGTAATTTGCTTAAAGGGTTTGCTGTACCAATACCCATGTATCCGGTAATTTTCATAATACGCATGCGTTCTTTAAAATTGGTACCAAATACAATATCATTTGCATCAGTAGTACCCATCCAGTTTTCAGTTGCACCAATAGCTGTGGTTCCATATACTGTTGGTGCAAGTGGACTTGTAATTGAGGAATTGCCTGCCAATAACCAGCCATTTGTTGCTCCGGTTGCACCGGTGTTTCCCGTTGCACCGGTGTTTCCCGTTGATCCTGTATTGCCTGAAGCTCCCGTTGCTCCAGTACTTCCGGCAGTTCCACCGCTCCCGGCAGTTTTAGCATACAATGCATAAGGAACGCTCATCATTTGGGTTGTTCCCATTAAAATATAATTGTTTCCTCCCAGGGTATCTATATTTACTTCTAAAAATTTATCTCCGCTTGACCAAGAGATAGCAGTGAATGTGCCTGTTTGAGTGGTTCCCATCCCGATTTTTAATGTAAATAATCCATATACGTTTGTGGAGTCTGTATGCTCTTCAGTATAGAGTATAGTTCCGTTGGCTGATACGTCTCTGATGCTAAATTGAACTTTTATATGTGCAAGTGCCAAAGGTTTTCCAAAATTGTTTCTGGCGATTCCCTGGTAGCTGATACCTTCAGGAGGAACTGTCTGGCAGAATAAGGATGTCTCATAAGTAAAAAAAAGTAATGAAATGAAAAATATTTTTTTCATGATATTTTTTTC
>JAHEYA010000501.1 GCA_023251855.1 Bacteroidota bacterium | reverse complement strand
CAGGATTAGCATCTGCCTTCAAAGTATTATAGGTTCTATTATCCATTATTAAATTTTCACTCTTAAGGGAGTGTGCACCCACTATTATAGAGATTTTATCCAAATCAAAACTTCCATTGTTATTCATAATGATGCTACCATTCCCTACAACTTTTTCCACTTTTTCACTCCATTCATGAAGATTGGAGGAGCCATGAATGGTAATCGTGTAATTCCCGGAATGGATATAATTACTCTGAGCGGGGAATTCCATACTCATAAGTATGAAAGTGAACAAAAGCAATTTTTTAAACAAACTCATACTGTTGATAATTTTATTTTCAGGGATTTATTTTTTCAAAAACAAATCCTGCAATTACTGCCTGCAATAATCCAAAAACAAGCCAGGATGCCACCATCTCAAGCGATACATTCATTGCACTGTATATCATCCAAATCATCGGGAAAATTGCAATTGTAGCATATATCAATCCGAATTCAATACTACGTGTCAGGAATGAACCTACAAGGACAGATTTAAAACGTTCCCAAAACCAGGAGAGTGCTAAACTTATTATGAAAGGATGGATGTAGAATATCATATACCTGTTCGATTGTGTGTTAAAAGCCGGATCATAGTACTGAGTGGCAATGTTGGGAAAGCACCAAATAGTGATATACAATGCAAGAACACTAAAAATTAACAAAATAATACCAGCAAGCAATCCGGATAAGAATACATTTTTCATATTTATGGTTTTCAGAATTCAGAGAATTTATTGCAGTGAATAATTCATAGTTTTTTTTTAATTTGTGCTACCCCTGTACCGAACCAATCTAAAATAGGGCACTTTCACAAAGGAAGATGTTTCTTTAGGTTCTGAAATGGAAAGTGAATCTCCATTTCAAAAAAGCTTTAATAAAAATCATTCTAAGATATATCCGATCTGTTTGTGATTAGTTTTAAATTCCTCCTCAGCAAGATTAATATTTTCGATCCCTTTTATAAGCGCATCAGGGTTAAAAGAAATACTGTCAATATTTTGCTGTACAAGAAATTTTGCAAACTCCGGATGGTCGCTAGGTGCTTGTCCGCATAAACCAATTTTTATTTTATTTTTTTTTGCGGAAGCAATTGCCCATGTGATAAGTTTTTCTACTGCCGGATTTTGTTCATTAAAAATTTCACTAATAACAGAACTATCACGATCAATACCCAAGGTAAGCTGTGTTAAATCATTCGAGCCAATAGAAAACCCATCAAATATCTTTGCGAATTCATCTGCAAGAATCACGTTGCTTGGAATTTCGACCATCATATAAACTTGTAACCCATTTTCTCCGCGCTTTAATCCGTACTGTTTCATAAGGCTCACAACGGTTTTTCCCTCTTCTACAGTTCTGCAAAACGGAATCATCAGTTTTACATTTGTCAAACCCATTTCTTCTCTCACTTTTTTCATTGCTTCACATTCAAGACGAAAACCTTCTTTATATTTTTCGTTGTAATAGCGTGATGCTCCGCGAAATCCGATCATTGGATTTTCTTCTTTTGGTTCAAATTCATTTCCTCCAATTAAGTTGGCGTATTCGTTTGTTTTAAAATCACTCATCCTCACAATCACATCTTTAGGATAAAAAGCACAAGCGATGGTTGCTACAGCTTGGGAGAGTTTATCAATAAAATAATTTTTTTTATCAGGATAGTGGTGTGTAAGTTTTTCAATTTCATTTTTCGCTCTCAAATCTTTCAACTCATTAAACTTTACAAGTGCCATCGGGTGGATCTGAATGGCATTGTTGATGATGAATTCAAGGCGCATCAACCCGATTCCTGTGTTTGGATAAAAGGAAAGTTTGAATGCTTTATCAGGATCGCCAAGGATCATCATCGGTAGTGTTTTAGGCATTTTGATATTTTGAAAATCAATTTTATTTTCTTCCCATTGAAGTTTTCTGTCATACACTTTTCCGGTTTCACCATCTGCACAGCTTACAGTGATCATTTGTCCGTCATAAATTTTTGTTGTAGCATCAGATGCTCCTACCACAGCTACCACTCCAAGTTCACGGGCAACAATGGATGCGTGACTTGTTCTGCCTCCTTTGTTTGTAACAATAGCCGATAC
>JAHEYA010000500.1 GCA_023251855.1 Bacteroidota bacterium | reverse complement strand
TGATGCAAAATTATAATGAACCTGGTTTGATGAATATAGGAGTTGGTGAGGATATTAGCATCAAAAACCTTGCATTGCTTGTAAAAAAGATAGTAAATTATCCGGGCGAATTAATTTTTGACACCACCAAACCTGATGGAACACCCCGCAAATTAATGGATATAGGAAAATTGCATTCCCTAGGATGGAAACACAAAATCAATCTCGAAGAAGGAATTACCAGTGTTTACAATGATGTGAAAGATATCCTCAATTTAGAAACTGCTTAGAATTTGAATTTCAAACTCATCAATTATTCTATTTTACTATGTTTGGGATGAATTAGGCCCAAAAATTCTCTCCCTGATAAACGCAGAACAATCAGCGGTAATCTGCGAAATCTGCGGGAAACTAATATGCAAGGTTTTGTCCCATTTCAGAAACCCATCATCCAACTATCTAAATAATGCAACCCTTTTGTCCTCTTTTGCGTTTATAACTATAATTGAGAAAAAAATAATACCTTTAGTTTTTATTTTTCTGAGCATATTTCAGCACTTTAAAATCCCATTACTGAGAAATGAAAAAAGGTGGTCTAACTAACATCATTATCCCTGTATCATTCACGCAGCAACTGCTGTTTCGGATTACTTTCATCATTTTAATTTTTATTTCTTCTTTAAACCTTCTCGCTCAATGCCCTACCACCGCAATTGCAACACCCGCTTCCCAAACTATTTGTGCCGGTGCTGCTACATCTATCGCATTAACAAGTTTACCTGGTGGTGCAACATTTACTTGGACAGTTTCTCAATCAGGTGTTGTTGGTGCTAGTGATTGCCCTAGCAGTTGCGGTACTTCAATTGCTCAAACATTAACTAATACGGGTGCAGTTGCAGGTACAGCAACGTATACAATTACTCCTAACGGATGTGTTGCCAATCAAATAACTGTTGTCATTACTGTTAACCCTGTACCAACTGCAACTGCAACACCTTCTTCACAAACAATATGTTCCGGTGATATTACATCAATAGCACTAACCAGCGATGTTGCAGCAACTTCTTTTAACTGGGATGTTGCCCAGGCCGGTACTGCAGGTGCAAGTAATGGTAGCGGCACAACAATTGCCCAAACATTAACTACTGTTTCCGGTGGTATTGCAACCTATCACATTTCTCCCTCAACTGTAAACTGTACCGGTGATTCTATAAAAGTTAAGATCACGGTCCGCCCTCTTCCAATTGCTACAATTTCATATCCCGGTTCTCCTTTCTGTGCAACAGGTTCTGGAATTCCTACACAAACTGGACAAGGTGGTGGCACTTATACCTCTACTCCCGGTTTAGTCATTAATCCGGTTACCGGAGTTATTGATCTTGGCGCAAGTACACCCGGAACCTATACCGTAACCTATACTTTTACTAACGGAAATTGCAGCAATACAGCAACAACAAGTGTCACCATCAATGCACTTCCAATTGTTGGTGCACTTGCAAATCCTCCTACCATTTGTAATGGTTCATCCTCAACGTTAACCGGCAGTGGCGCTGATACATACACGTGGTTACCTGGCTCTTTGGTTGGAAACCCTGTAATAGTAAGCCCTTCTGTAACAACAACCTATACCGTTACCGGAACAACCACCGCAACTGGATGTACAAATACAGCAACTGTTACCGTTAATGTTAATGCTACAGATGACGCTTCTTTCTTTTATTCTTCTGCCACTTTTTGTCAAACTGATGTCGATCCTAGTCCATTTATATTTGGACTACCGGGTGGTACATTTACATCTTTCCCCGGAGGCCTATCTATTAATTCTTCTACTGGTACTATTGATTTAAGTGCTAGCGCTGTCCCAGTAACTTATATTGTTACCTATACTACGAATGGCCCATGCCCAAATAGTTCCAGTGTGTTAGTTACTGTTACATTAACTCCTGATGCAAGTTTTAGTTATTCTGGCCCCTATTGTGTTAACGGAAGCCCTAACCCTTTTCCAAGCTTCCCAATCGGATCCAGTGCAGGTGTGTTTTCTGCTGTTCCTGCTGGTTTAGTATTTGTAAACGTAAATACCGGTCAGATTAATCTTAGTGCAAGTTCACCTGGTACCTATACAGTCACTAATTTTATTGCTGCATCTGGTGG
>JAHEYA010000499.1 GCA_023251855.1 Bacteroidota bacterium | reverse complement strand
TATTAAGTGCAAATGGTGCAGCAGTAAAAAGCCAGTACAACACTACAAATCCACTGGGCTTTGTAGATGTGCCAAGTATGATTACGATGAACATAACAGATGGAACGGTTTGTTTGCTGACCAATGCAAATATTATAGATATGTTGAAATACAATGATAAGATGCAATTCCCGCTATTGTCGGTTACTAAAGGAGTTTCATTAGAGCGTATTGATTTTGACCGACCTACGAATGACCTTACCAATTGGCATTCTGCCTCACAGGATGCAGGTTTTGCAACACCCGCCTATAAAAATTCTCAGTACAATGATGCCGGTCAAGCCGACAATGCAATAGAAATAACACCTGAAATATTTTCTCCGGACGAAGATGGATTTAATGATATTGTAAATATTAATTATCATTTTGATACTCCCGGATTTGTTGCCAATGTTACTATTTATGATAGCAAAGGGCGTGTAGTAAGAGCTCTTATACATAATCAATTATTAGGAACAAAAGGAACATTTAGTTGGGATGGAATTACTAATGATCGTGAAAAATCCCGTTTAGGGATCTATATTGTTTTTACTGAAGTGTTTGATTTATCAGGCACAGTGAAACACTATAAAAAAACCTGTGTGCTTGGAGGAAAATTCTAAATTAAAAAAAGCGCTTACTCCTTTAATGCTTTGGGGGCTTGGTGTTGGATATGTTATCTCAGGCATGTATTTCGGTTGGAACCTGGGTTTGGAAAAAGGCGGAACACTGGGCCTGGCTATCGCTACATTTTTCATTATTGTTTTATACGTTACATTCACGTTCTCTTATTCGGAGCTGGCATGTGCTATTCCAAAGGCCGGTGGTGTTTTTGATTATGCCGATCGTGCACTTGGGAAAGATGCGGGATTTGTTGCAGGCATGGCTCAGAATATCGAATTTATATTTGCTCCACCTGCTATTGCATTTGCAATAGGCGCCTACTTTAATCTGATCTTTCCTCAACTTGATATTCTTTGGATTGCCATTGCTGTGTATATACTATTTACGCTGTTAAATATGTATGGAGTAAAAGCGGCAGCTACATTTGAACTCATCATTACTTTTTTGGCGGTTGTTGAATTGCTAGTATTTGCAGTGGTTACACTGCCTCATTTTCAAATTGAAAATTTAAAATCAAATGCTTTTCCTAATGGATGTGCTGGTATTTTTGCTGCATTACCTTTTGCGATTTGGTTTTTTTTAGGAATTGAAGGAGTTGCAAATGTTGCAGAGGAAACAGTAAATCCACAAAAAGATATTTTAAAAGGATTTGGCACTGCCATACTCACTTTGGTAGTGCTGTGTGTGCTTACTTTTGTAGCAGCTATTGGTGTTGGTGGTTGGCAGGCTATTGTATTTGATCCGGCAGGAGCAATGTCGGACTCTCCTTTACCAATGGCAATGGCACAGGTTGTTGGTGGTAACAGTATTCTTTTTCACATGTTACTTACTGTTGGTTTGTTTGGACTGGTTGCTTCTTTTCATGGGTTGATGCTTGCCGGAGGACGCTCTACACTTGAGTTTGGAAAAGCGGGGTATGCTCCCCAAATCACCCGAAAAGTACATTCAAAATTTCAAACACCTGCAAATGCATTATTGATAAATACATTGATAGGCATCCTTATTTTGCTTACCGGCAAAACCACCGAAATAATTACCATTGCAGTATTTGGGGCATTAACACTTTATATCATTGCCATGGTATCACTTATTGTTCTCCGAAAAAAGGAACCTCAACTCCACCGCCCTTTTAAAGTACCATTTTACCCGCTTTCTCCGCTTTTAGCTTTAGTTATTGCGGTAATTTCTATATTCGCAATGGCATATTATAATTTAATGTTAGCATTCATTTTTTTTGCAATTCATAGTATTTCCTTTGCAGGATATAAATTATTTTATAAAAAATCTTCAGCATCATGACAGAAAAAGAAATCATAGCGTATGTTAAAGCGCATCCTTCCGGAAAAGTAAAACTTGCAATTACTGATATTGATGGTGTTTTACGAGGTAAATACATCAGCACCGAAAAATTTTTATCGGTTATCAATTCCTCCATAGGCTTTTGTGATGTGGTGTTTGGCTGGGATTCAAATGATGTAGCATATGATAATGT
>JAHEYA010000498.1 GCA_023251855.1 Bacteroidota bacterium | reverse complement strand
AGGCTTTACAAATTTGATAAGAATAGAAGGTTCAATTTTAAAATTAGTATTCAAGCTATATTTATAACCACCTGTTAAATAAAAATGTGTTGCTAACTTACTTGTTGCTGATGTAACGGTTTCAGTAAAATTAATGCGGTGTTGCAGTATTTGGGGGATGCTTGCCCCCGCATACCATTTTCTGTCGATTGAATAAACATAAACACCGGCACCAAAATCAGGCTCTAGTGCTGATTGTACTCCATTACTGATCACTACATCAGTAGCATCATGCAATGAAATTTTCGAAGCATCTACCATAAACTGAAGCGCACCACCGGAGATACCAAATGATACTTTCAGATTTTCTTTTACTTGAAGATGGTAGGCATAGGAGAGGTAAAAGCCTGTTCTACGAGTTGGACCAACGATATCAGTAAACACAATACCCCCTAATCCCATATTCAATAATTTTAAAGGACCATTCACACTTAATATGTATGTACGTGGTGCATCAGTAATTCCAACCCATTGATAACGATTATTTGAAACACCTTCAAAATAAGGGTTAATGCCACCAACGGCAGGGTTTATAATATAATTATTTACCATATAATTGCTAAAGTGGGGTAATTGTTGTGCATAAAGAGAAGCCCCTCCCTGCCTCCCCGAAGGGGAGGAGATGTTTCCCAGCAATACCCAAAAAGAAGGGGTAAAGAATAGTACAATAATGACAATTAATTTTTTCATTTTCTTTTTTTTTACGTCTCGCCTCCTCCCCATTCGGGGGAGGTCGGGAGGGGGCTTACCTCAAAATTGTAATCGGTCCAGTTGAAGCATCCGGAAATAAAGGATCATTCAAATTAATTATATAATAATAAGTTCCAACAGGTAATAACTGTCCCTTATACAAGCCCGCCCATTTTTCCTTGTAACCTACAGATTGAAACAATAGTTCTCCCCATCTGTTATACACTTCTACCACACAGTTGGGGAATTCTTCAATATTTTCAATTATCCAATCATCATTTGCACCATCGCCATTTGGCGAGATACCATTGCCGAAAACAATATTCGCTTCTACTTTTACGATCACTTCATCAGTTCCTATACATCCTTGCGGAGATGTAACTGTTACTGTGTAGGTGGTGGTGGTGTTTGGGTTGGCAACCGGGTTTGAGCCGGTTCCATTATCCAATCCCGGTAAAGGATTCCATTGATAGGTAGAACCGGCAGGACCAGTTGGACTACCACCAATTGTTGCACTTCCGCCAGATATTATTGAAACATCAGCACCGGCATTTGCCGATACTGTATTTACTGTAACAGTTATAGTATCGCTATCAGAGCAACCAGCACCATTATCAACTACCACATAATAATTTGTTACACCTGCAAGAGGAGTATAAGAAAGATTCATTGTGTTTCCAATTGCAGTTGCTGAGGGTATTTGAAACCAATGGTAATTTACAACATTTGCACTACTTCCGGCAGCGCTTAATAATAACAGGTTGGATCCACAGTAGGCTGTATCTCTGCCGGCATCTGCGAAAACCGACAAAGCAGAAGTTAATACAATTGTGTCCTTAATTGTACAACCGTTTGTATCAGTTACTGTAAGTGTATAAGAACCAATTAAAAGAGTAGTCAAGTCTTGGGTTGTTGCAGATGAACCTCCACTCCATTGATAGGTATATCCGGGTGTTCCACCGCCATTGGTAACATCAATAACCCCATCGGCAACAGTATTACAGCTTGGATTAGTGGCAATATGGCTTATCGTTTGTGCAACAGGGTCAGTCAATGTAATTGTCTGAGAGGAACTACAACCATTAGCATCCGTTAAAGTTACGGTATATGGTCCGGAAGTAAGATTGGTTGCAGTATTGGTAGTACTAGCGCTTGAAGTCCAAGAGAAAGTATAAGGCAGTACCCCACCAAATGGAGTTACTGTAATAGAGCCATTATTGCTACCATTGCAGAGTGGATCAATTGAATTTGCAAAACTAAATCCGATTGGAGGAGGTTGTGTAATTACTACAGGGGCAATGGAAACGCAGCCGGCACTGTCAGTCACCTGAACAAAATAACTTCCACTGCATAATCCAGCGGTGGTATCATTTGCAGGAGTAGATCCGCTGCTCCATAAATAGGTATAAGG
>JAHEYA010000497.1 GCA_023251855.1 Bacteroidota bacterium | reverse complement strand
TTGCCAATCAGCAAAATTCTCTGCAATAGCATCCAATTCTTTTTTGCAAGGTTTGCACCAGGTAGCCCAAAAGCTAATGATCATAGGTTTGTCACCATTTGAAAATTTGGATGAGTTGATCGTTTTTCCTTCAACGGTTTTTACATCAGCAGCCGGAATCATTCTACCCGCTTGGTTTTGAGCTATAGAATATTCGGTAAGGAAAGTTAAACTTAGTAAACCAATAATTATTTTTCTCATAAAATTCAAAATTTTAATTTGCATTGTTTATAAAAAACAAATCAGCAGTACAAAGTTAAAAAACTAACTCGTACTGCTGAATATTTTAAAAGATTGATTTCTACTATTTGTTGATGATAACTTTTTTGGTTATTTTATTATTACCTGCATTTAAAGTAATAAAGTAGATACCTGAATTAAAATTCTGACCATCTAGTTTAAGGCTATGCATACCGGCATTCATTTCACCTAATTTGTTTGATAAAACGGACTCTCCTAATAAGTTGTACATTAAAATACTTACATCAGAAGTTTTCGCAAGATTAAATTCAACCGTTGCATTATCGTTCAATGGGTTAGGATACACATTGATGTTGTCAGGCATTTCATTTTCCTGGATGCCGGTTGTTGTACCTAAACCATTTACGTTAATATTATCGACATATACATTATTTCCGTAATCGGAAGTACCTTTAAAGTGAACCAAAACACTACTTTGACCAACATATGAAGTCAAATTCACAGTTTCATGCCTCCATTCAGCTGCACTTGCAGGTGTAAATTTGGATGTTTGTGCTGCTTGTTTTGTTTTTAAGGTAGCACCAGCCTTATTATAAACTGATGTCCAGGTAGTTCCGCAGTTGGTAGAAACTTCCACTTCTAATTTGTCGTTAGAATTACTTGTAGTGCTATATTGTGCATAAGCAACATCAAATGTCAAGGTTGGCGATGAAGCTCCTGCAAATGACATGGAAGGTAATCCCATAATATCAATATCTCCTGCAGGAATGTGGTACCAGTATAATTTAAGACTTTTTGAAGAGTTAAATCCTACGGTAGTATCATGCCAAGTATCAGCAATTCCACCATTTGTAATAGGCCATGCAGATGGAAGTCCTCCATTTTCGAATGATTCAATTACTGCTGCTCCTCCGGTAAGTGGGTATTTAACAAATGATGCAGTTGTTGTATTGTTTGAAGGAGTAGGATCAGTAACGTTATTTGGATTTGAGACCACAACAGTAATGGTATGGCTTCCTGTAGTAGGTGCACCAAGCTTTATACCTGTGATTGGTATAGTAGCTAAAGACGCAAGGTTCCCGGTCCAGTTTTTTACTTTTTGTGTTGTTCCATCTACTTTGAAAGTGAGAATGCAAGAAGTCAAAACAGTAGTTCCGCCATTTCCCAGTGTGAATGTAGGAATAATGCTATCACAAGTTGAAAGGTTTGTATTTCCGGTTGATAAAACCATTTTCGCATCACTTCCATTACTAACGGATGCGGGACAAGCTTGTTTTTTTGTCCATAACTGAGCAGCTGTATTTTGATCAACTTCTTGCATGCTATGGTCAGGGCAGATCATAACACAAGTTGGGAAATAGCTTAGATTATATAAGTTATTGAAAGCACTTACGGACGGAGTAGTTGAGTTAGTCGGGTCAAGAATAGGGTGATGTGTATTTGCTGTCCAGTCACCATTGGTGTTTGAACCGGTTCGATGTAAATCAGCACTGTTGGTAGAAGCATCTCCTTCCACAAAAAATACCATAACATCATTTGTTGTTGTACTACTTACTCCTGATCCTCCGGTAGGACCATGATTTACCCACATATCCTCAAGGGCACCTGATTGGTGATATGACCAACACGGACCACACCAGGTGGCCGAAATGTCAATAATTACAGTTTTACCTGCATTCAGGTAACTGAATAGATTATGGCTCACACCATTAATATCGGTAAGTGTCCAATCGGTAGCCATGCTACCGGCAGTAACTTGTGCATTAATTGGAGCTGATGAAATTAAAAAAGTTACAGTGGCTAGGAAAAGTAAGATTTTTTTCATTTTAGTAAGATTTTTTGGTTAAAGAATTAAAAACTGTGCGAATGTACAAAATATAACTTTAATCTCGTTTTATTTTTATTAACAA
>JAHEYA010000496.1 GCA_023251855.1 Bacteroidota bacterium | reverse complement strand
TATCACTAAGTTTTGTATTCATCCCACTGAATGGTTTCGAAATAAAACCCGTGTTGGAGGAACAAAAAAAATTGATTTCGAAAAAATCAAACAGCTGCAACCCGACCTGATAATAGGCAACAAAGAAGAAAATCAAAAGGAGCAAATCGAGCAACTGATGAAGGATTACAATGTATGGATGAGCGATATCTATACCCTGAATGATGCTCTGAATATGATAACCCAAGTAGGAACTTTGGTTGGCAAACAAAAAGAATCCACAATTTTAAAATTACAAATAGAAAGCAGATTCAATCAATTTTCAACTAAAATAAATGCGCATTTAGAACGAAGATTCATCTCAAATCTCAAATCTAATATCTCATATCTCACATCTCATATCTCACATCTAAAAACAGCTTATTTTATTTGGCAAAAGCCTTATATGGCAGCCGGTGGCAACACATTTATAAATGACATGCTTACCCGTTGTGGCTTTAACAATGTTTTTGCTTCAACTGAATTTAGTCGTTATCCGGAGTTAAGTGCTTCTCAAATAGTGGCAGCAAAGCCGGAACTCATCTTACTCTCCTCTGAACCTTATCCTTTCAAGGAAAAACATGTACAGGAATTTCAAAATAGTTGTCCTGATGCTAAAATACTTATTGTAGATGGTGAACTTTTTTCATGGTATGGCTCTCGTTTATTGCAGTCTCCGGCTTATTTTGAGAAAATACTAATGAAATGTCAAATGTCAAATGGCAGATGTAAGATGGTTAAAAGCCAATCGCAAAGCTAAAACCCACATTTTCCATTTCACATCTTACATTTAACATAACACTAATGATATGTAAAATGTAAAATGGCAGATGTAAGATGGTTAAAAGCCAATCGCAAAGCTAAAACCCACATTTTCCATTTCACATCTTACATTTAACATTATAATGATATGTTAATTAACTATAATTATTCTCCGGTCTCTTTATTCTTAGTATTTTTGTTGTCATTATTATCAATACAATGATTTCAATTCGATTCAAAACCAATTTTCTTTTTTTTATACTACTCATTTTTCTTCAGAATAATTTAGCTGCGCAAAAAGTTGGTGTTGTATTTAGTGGTGGTGGTGCTGCGGGTTATGCACACATTGGAGTTTTAAAAGCATTGGAAGAAAATCATATTCCTATCGATTATATTTCAGGTACATCACAAGGTGCATTGATCGGTTCAATGTATGTAATGGGGTTTTCACCCGCACAGATTGAAGCATTTGTTCAAACCGAATCCTACAAAAATATGACAATACCTATTATTGATGATAAGTATGCCTACTATTTCAAACGGGGTGATGATAATGCTTCCTGGATAACATTTAAACTTGCGCTTGACTCCGGACTTACAATAAAACTACCAACCAATGTAATGGATCCTATTTCATTGGATTTTGCTTTAATGGAATATGCCGGAGGACCTTCTGCAGCAGCGAAATACAATTTTGATAGTTTATTTATACCCTTTCGTTGTGTTGCTGCCGACATTGAAAAAAAAGAAACAGTTATTTTCAAAAAGGGTGATCTAGGTCAGGCAGTGCGGGCTTCAATAGCCTACCCTTTTTATCTTCCTCCTGCTGTTATTGATGGAAAACTATTGTTTGATGGTGGTTTCTATAATAACTTCCCATCCAATGTTATGCTCGCTGATTTTTATCCTGATTTTATTATCGGCAGTACAGTAGCCGGTAACAGTCGTCCGCCTGATGAAGACAATGCCCTGTCGCAGCTGAGATGTATGATGATCGGTCAAACTAATTTTGATGTTTTATGTGAAGGAGGAGTAATTATCAAACCTAAAACTTCGGTAAGCATTTTCGATTTTAATAATCCTCAACCTACTATCGATAGTGGTTATGTGGCTACTATGCGTTCTATGGATTTTATAAAACAAAATATCACTCGAAGAGTAAATCCTGAAGAACTTGCTTTAAAACGTGCTAAATTCCAGGGGAAAATCCCGAAAATTATTTTTGACAATATTAATATTGAAGGATTAAATAAAAACCAATCAGAATATGCACGTAGAATATTACGTCATAAAAGTAAACAAGTTGGCATGGAAACAATCAAACGAGGTTATTTCAGGCTTGCGGCCGACAGTAAAATAAAATACATTTATCCA
>JAHEYA010000495.1 GCA_023251855.1 Bacteroidota bacterium | reverse complement strand
TGCTTTCGGAAAATCAGTAGAACTTGCTGAGGATGCACTTGACAGTATTATCAATTCATACACCAGACAAATGGAACTGAATGTTGATTTTAATACAAAATTGGTTGATGCAGTTAAAGAATCCGGAAATGCTCATCCTGAAAAATTGCTTGTGTTAATTCATGAAAATTTTGAAGCATCTCATCAATTAACCATCGACAATACAAAGGAAATTCTTGATTTCTATAATAAACATACTAACCTTGCTGTAAATTTCAATCAAAAATTTGGTGAAAGTATTAACGCTCAAATCGAATCACTCTTTAGTATCCAGAATAAAGGGTTGAATAAATTTACAAACTGGGCTTCGGAATGGTGGAAACAAGAAGATAGAAAATAAATGAAAATACTACTTGCTTAAGGTAAGTCTATTATAAATAAATCCTAACTAACCCCTCATAATAAAATAACAATATGAAAAAAACAATCATCAATTTCGCATCAAAAAGTACTACCACTTTTTTATCTTTAATTTCCATAGTATGTGTGTTTGCAGTATCTACACCTGCTTTTGCTCAAAAGAAAGATGCTCCTGAAAAGAAAGAGAAAGCGGCAAAACCTATTCCTGATAAACTTCTTGTTGGTAAAATATTTACTATTGAAATTACTGCCACAGGCAAAAAAGCCGGAGATCCGCAAAATGATGAGATCAGTTTTAAAGCAGATAAATTCACTTCCAACTTAATGAAAAAAGAAAGTAAATTTATGCCTGCCGCTTATATCGCTACTAATGACCCTTCCAATGCTGCAGGTGCAGTAATTAATTTTGAAAGCGAATTAAAAAACGCAGATGAAGAAAGTTTGAAATGGACAGGCACCATAAACGGAGATGATATTGAAGGTACTGCCGTTTTGCTTAACAAAAAAGGAAAAGTAAAAAAAGAATACAGTTTTACTGGATCCAAAAAAGGATTGAAAAAGAAAAAAGAAAAAGAAGAAGAATAGTCTTTATCTATACATCTTAAAAAAATACCAGGATGTTCTTTTGAGCATTTTGGTATTTTGCTTTAATACCGAATCATTCAGACTATTTTCACACCCTTTATCTACTTTTTAATATGAGTGCCACAAAAAAAAAGAAAATCATACGAAATGTAAGAATTTCAGGAACAGGGTCCTATGCTCCTGAGGGAGTTTATACAAACGAATACCTTGAAACCATAGTAGATACCAATGCTTCCTGGATATATGAAAATCTTGGTATCAAACAACGTCATATTGTTGCAAAAGGTGAAACAACCTCCGACCTTGGAGCAAAAGCAGCCCTCAAAGCTATTGCCGATGCTAAACTTACTCCTGATGATATCGATCTGATAATTTTTGCTACCACAACTCCTGATATGAAAGCTCCTTCAACAGCTTGTTTTGTTCAGGAAAAAATAGGTGCTTTCAATGCTGGTGCTTTTGATGTGGTAGCTGTATGTACCGGGTTTTTATATGCGATCAGTCTGGCAACAGATTGTTTGAGCACCGGAAATTATAAACATGTTCTGGTTATTGGAGCTGATACTTTTTCAACCATTACTGACTGGAAACGCAGAGATGCTGTGTTTTTTGGCGATGGTGCAGGTGCAGTTGTACTTTCTAATACAGATGATGAAACCGGTTTTGTTATTTCAAAAGTTGGTGCTGACGGACGCGGAAAAATGATATGGCACATCCCTGCCGGTGGGTCACAGCATCCGATTGATGAAAACACTGCAAAGGACCGTTTGCAATATTGGCAAATGGATGGAAAAGGTATATACAATACTGCTGTTCGGGTTTTACCTCAAGTTATTTCAGAAGTATTGGCTGATTCAGGATTAAAATTAGAGGATATTAAATACATGGTTCCTCATCAACCAAGTTTGAAGATCCTTAAGAAAACTGCGGAACTTATAAATTTTGATTTTAATAAAGTATTGACCAATATGCACAAATATGGAAATACTTCAGCTGCCTCTATCCCGATTTTATTGGATGAAACAAATAAGTCAGGAAAAATTAAACGTGGCGATTATTTATTATTTGCTGCCGTAGGCTCCGGAATGGCTTGGGGAGCAATGATATTAAAATGGTAATATATTATTTCATTCTGATCTAAATTAATTTTAGAACGAGCAGAAAAAAATGGAAAAGA
>JAHEYA010000494.1:516-2174 GCA_023251855.1 Bacteroidota bacterium | reverse complement strand
TAAGGATATTTTAGGATGTGATAATAATTCTTTTTTAGGTGCAGGTTCATTCTCAAAAACATCCAATGCGGCATGAGTCACTTTGCCTGAATTTAATTCTGCAATAAGATCTGTTTCATCAATTACTCCACCACGTGCAGCATTTACAATACATACACCTTGTTTCATCAGGTTAAATTCTTTTTTAGTAATCATTTTTCCACCCGGAACATGCAGTGTAATAAAATCACTTTCTGCTAATAATTGTTCCATGGTAGAAGAATGTATTTTAATCGATATTTTTTCTTTCACACCCGAAATTTCAAGCTCAACAACTGCTTCCTGAATAAAAGGATCATACGCTACTACCTTCATTCCACAACCCAATGCAATTTTTGCAACTGCTTGTCCAATACGTCCAAAACCAATGATACCGATTGTTTTACCTTTCAATTCTATTCCTTTGGCATATTTTTTTTTCAAAACATCAAACTGGGTTGAGCCATTAACAGGCATTTGGCGGTTACTGTCATATAAAAAACGAGCACAACTGAACAGGTGTGCAAAAACAAGTTCAGCTACTGAATGTGAAGAGGCTGCTGGTGTATTCACCACTTCAATCCCTTTGTTACGGGCATATTCCACATCTATATTGTCCATTCCAACACCACCGCGGCCAATCAGCTCTAAACCCGGACAAGCATCTATAACATCTTTACGGACTTTGGTAGCACTGCGTACAGTAATCCCAATATACTTTTGCTCATTGATAGCTTTTGCTAAATTTTCTTGTGCTACCTTATCGGTGATAACTGTAAAACCGGCTTTCTCCAGTAAAGCTTTGCCTTGTGCATCAATGCCATCATTGGCGAGAATTTTTTTGCTCATAATAATCTGTTTTTATAAAAAATAGGTGGCTAAAAGTACAATATTTAAATAGAATTGTCTTCTTTGAGTACGGTGTTTCTCCTTTTGAGCGCTTTGAAACTGAAAAAGGTTCTAAAACCTGCACTAATTATGAAAAATTACACTAATTGATATAAATTTGATACATTAGCATACTTCGGTGTACCGAAGGTTTGGTTTCAGGATGACCGGAAACCAAATTAGAATCAAAGGTGGGGTCCTGGGTTCGAATCCCAGCGGGATCAACGAAAACACTTTCAATGAAAAAATTAAAATTGTTTGTTTAAAAGCAGGAATAACAGGACTGGAAACAAAAAGAGAAACAAGGGGTGGCGTTAAATTAATTACAACAATACCAAAATATAAAATGATTAGCTCACATACTGGAAGAAGAAGTTTTGCAACAAATTTTGATTTCGATGGTGTTCCTTTAAAAGAAATTATGAGCGTAACAGGACACTCAACAGAGAAAGCCTTAAGAACTTACATTAAAAAACAGGAAGAAACCACATTTGCGGCATTTAAAGCTGTTGGAGAAAGAAGGTAGCCTCAAAGGTGAAAAGAGTTCATTTAAGCTCCAATTATTAGGTAATTAAAGAGTAACTAAATTTTCTTCTTCACGGTTTACCTTTAAGCGGTACTTTTTTCTAATTTTTTCCAAGTCCTTTTTCAACAAGGAGCGATTATCAAAGTATTTTTCACTTTGCTTATCTCGTATCTCACGCAATATTTGGAGCATACTTTTCTTTTTCTCTTTCATTTTGTTTTTTTTA
>JAHEYA010000494.1:0-506 GCA_023251855.1 Bacteroidota bacterium | reverse complement strand
CATACTTTAAATTAGTGCTATTATACGCCCTTATACGGTTTACATTCACAATATGTTTAAAGTTCCAGCTTACAATTACATCAGCTTTGATAATTGTTGCAATGGCAATATGCAAAGCATCATCGTAACTTTTTTGAGTTACTGCCTTTTCTTTGATATACAAATCTGCAAGGCGGTAAGCTTCTTCATTGAGAGGAACGATTTTTATTTTTGAACCATACTCGTTGAATAAATTTTTTATTAACTGCGGTGCTTCTTCCAATTCATTCACCGTAAGTTCCGACACTATTGGTGAAATAATATTTTTCTTGATTGATTTAAAAAATGGTTTCGTCCACTCCTCAAACTCTGTTTCAAAATATCCTCCAAATACAGAAGTGTCAATATATACGCGCATAAATCATATTTATATACTACAAATTTACTCAATTCTTACCTCTTTTTGCAAAAATAATATAGTATAATTTATTTTCTTAAATTGCAGAAAATAAAAAAAGGCGAGTTGC
>JAHEYA010000493.1 GCA_023251855.1 Bacteroidota bacterium | reverse complement strand
TACTCCAACAATTACTATTCATGGCGATACGCTTACATCAAGCGCACCATCAGGAAATCAATGGTATTTGAATGGCTCGTTAATTCCCGGTGCTACCAATCAAACCTATATTGCCCAAGGATGGGGTACTTTCAAGGTTGTTGTAAAAGATAGTATTGGATTTTGTACCGCTTCATCTGCCAATTTTGTTGGTATTTCCGAAGTTTCTAAAAATGGTATCGGTTACACTATTTATCCGAATCCTGCTCATGGCAATCTAACACTGGTTTTGCAATCGAATTCTACTGACGCTATTTCCATTGAAATGACTGATATTGTTGGGAAAATAGTATATAACAAAAAAAATCTTTCCTTTGTAGGAAGATTTGAAACATCAGTAGATCTTGTCAATCTCAGAAAAGGAGTTTATACATTTACAATTTCAAATTCAAAAGGAAATGCCACTAAAAAGGTGGTAGTTTATTGATGATTTATGAATTCTAAAAACACTATACTTGTTACCGGAGGAGCCGGATATATTGGATCTCATACAATTATTGAGCTTCTGGGAACATCCGATTTTAAAGTAGTTTCAGTAGATAATTTCTCCAATTCATCCGCCAAAACATTTGAGCGAATTGAAAAAATAACCGAAAAAAAAGTAACCAATTACAGGATCGATCTGTGCAACAAAACTGATCTTGAACAAATTTTCGAAACCGAAAAAAACATTATCGGAATTATTCATTTTGCTGCTTTTAAAGCTGTTGGAGAATCTGTTTTACACCCGCATAAATATTATTACAACAACATTAATTCATTATTGAATATATTAGAATGTTGTTTAAAATTTAATATCCCCAACTTTATTTTTTCTTCATCCTGCTCAGTTTATGGTAATATCAGCAAATTACCGGTAAAAGAGGATACTCCTTTCGGAAAAGCTGAATCGCCTTATGCTTACACAAAACAAGTTGGAGAAGAAATGATAAAAGATTATACAATTGCATTTCCTCAATTACATACTATTGCATTACGATATTTTAATCCAGTTGGATCTCATATTACAGGACTAATTGGTGAATCTCCGTTAAATAAAGCAAATAATTTAGTGCCTATCATTACTCAAACTGCTATTGGAAAAATTAAGCAAATGACTGTATTCGGTAATGATTACCCAACTCGTGATGGTACCTGTATCCGTGATTACATTCATGTTACCGATATTGCAATAGCACACATCAAAGCATTGATGTATTTGATGGAGAAAAAGAATAAGTCAAATTTTTCTATTTTTAATTTGGGAACCGGTGAAGGTGTTAGTGTTCTCGAGGCTATCAGCGCTTTTGAAAAAACAAGCGGAGAAAAATTAAACTATATTATCGGTGATAAACGCCCAGGTGATGTAGGAGCAATCTATTCAGACACTGAAAAATCAGAAAAAGAACTTGGCTGGAAGCCTCGATTCAGTTTGGATGAGATGATGGAAACTGCCTGGAAATGGGAGTTGGAACAGAGTAAAAAAAATTAATTAAAACTTTACAAAAAAATACATTTGTAGACAGATGTACAAACAAATAAAAAACAGTTTATCATTTCTTCTACTTTGTCTCTTCCTGTTTCCTGCAGTGGAGCGAGAAGTGCATGCTTATGAACACCAAAACGATATTCATTGCGCCTCTACTGACAAACACTTTCATGAAGAGGAACACAACTGCTCCATTTGTGATTTTACAATTACCGATTCAACATCACCTACACCACTGCCATTTTGCAGTATTACAATTTCCAAAGATTTTTGTTTTAATAGCTATAATGAACAAGTTTATTTTTCAAAAGCTTATCAACACCTTCCATCCCGGGCTCCTCCCCTTGCTTAACTGTTTAAAATTAAACCTTTTGTTTAATTTTTTATGCACTATTTAGACTGCATTAAACCTAATGTTATTAAAACAATTACAGCGCTTAAAATTAATTACTATGAAACATTCACATTATTTGTTGTTTTCATTATTACTACTGATTAGCAACTTTATTCTCGCATCTACAAATTTTGGAAAAACTTCTTTATCAGGTAAAATCACCGATAAGGAAACCGGAACAACACTTCCAGGAGTAACTGTTTATATTCCTGATTTAAAAACAGGTGCTATTTCCACAATTGACGGGACATACAAAATCGAAAATTTACCACAAACC
>JAHEYA010000129.1 GCA_023251855.1 Bacteroidota bacterium | reverse complement strand
ATTTTTAATTTTCGCCAAACCATACTCGCTATAGGATGAATTTAAATCTTCTTGATTTTTTACTTCATAAATAATCTCAGGTTTTACACCCGATAAAGCAAATTCGCAGGAGGCAATTTTAAGTTTGGTTGACTTATCTCCGGTTTGTTTTGTATACTGTTGGTAAGCTGATTTAGCTGTTTCGTATTCTCCCAATTTAAGTAACACATCTCCCCATAATAAATAAGCTGCCGGTTCTGTATAACCTCCCTCAATTGCTTTTTCTATCCATGTTTTTGCTTCTCCACAATTATTTATTAATGAATAGCAGGATGCTATTTTAAAGTACACAGGATTTTCTGCACCTTTTGCAACTTCTTTTTTTAATGCTTTCTGATACAAGTCAATTGCCGTGAAGCACTCCTTATGGGCAAAGGCGGTATCTGCTTTTTTTAACAACGATTGTGCATTCACTGTTGTTGCAACCATCAAAACAAAAGAAAAAAACAAGCTAAATTTTGTCATAAATCAGTAAACACTTTTTGAAAAAAAATTAATTCTCGTAACTATTCCTCCAATCGAATAGAACACAGATGACGCAGATTTTTATGATAAGTATGATTTTTATTTTTGTTAATCATAAAATATAGATTTAAATACCATTTATTTTATCTGTGTTTATCATATCCATCAGCGTTATCAGCGTTCTATATTGTTGTTAGCCGGTCGAATATTTCCCCTTTTTTATTCATCAACCACAGTTATAGGGCCTGTTTGAGTTATTGGTGTTTTATCCGGACCCGTAATTTTTATTATAAAATAATACGTTCCCGGACTCGCTTTTGTTCCTTTATAAGTTCCGTCCCAACCTTCTGTTCCTCTGTATAGCTCTTGTCCCCAACGGTTCATAACAATTAAATCTATACCTTTTAAAAACACATCGTTTATACCATCTCCATTGGGTGTGAACGCATTTGCAATGGGGATTACTTTAATTTTTAGTGAATCTGAAATTGGCCCCTGACATTGCAGATTACTGATAGCACTCACTTTTATTACGTCACCATTATGAAAAGAGTACGAGCTATAGGTGTTGTTTGAATCAGCTTGCACCAGCTGATTATTTAAATAAAACTGGTATATCGAATAATTTGCCGGATTAGCAGTAACAATCATTTGCTGACCAACATAAACGGTATTGTATTCTAAATTGGTTTGTAATACCTCAAATGGTAATTGTTCTACTATAACATTAACAGGGAACCTGCCACCTTGATTAGTACAACCATGTATGCTGATTGCTTCTACCCAAAAAACAGTATCGCGGTATAAAACCGGAGTAAAAATAGAATCGTTACTTGAAATAAATGTTCCTCCGGTTTGGCTGTCCCACCAGTATATATTGGCAGTTGGCAAACTATCTACAAACACATGAATAGAAGTTGAAGTACCATAACAAATAATAACACCACCTTCAACATATGGGGATTGTAAATTAGGTGCAGGATACACGGTTATAGTAATTGAATCCCTCACCGGGCCACTCTTACAGCCATGTTCATTCATAACTTCTAAATAATAAGTTGTAGTTTTGCTTGGGATTACAGTTAGAGGCGGAGTGCCAACAATGTTACCACCTGTAATAGAATCATAAAAAGTATAAGTAACACTATCCCCACCAACTGAGCCGGTGGCCGATAAGATTACTGAATCTCCTGCACAAATTGCATAAGCATTAGAAGTTATTACTGCCGGAGTTGGTGCTACCATTACGTTTACCGTATTTAAAGTTAATGACGAGTTGCATGGACTAGCATTAATTGTTAAGGTAACATTTTTAAATCCCGGATCATTCCAGTACACCACCTGGTTGGAAGGGCCTGAACCACTTATTAAAATACCTCCATCAAAATCCCAATAATAAGTTGCTGTAGTGCTTACTGTGCCCGAAAATGTTATCAATGTGTTTTCACCTCTGCAAATACTATCAGGCAAACTAAACGTGGAAATAAAAGCGGAAGTAACCGCAATAGTTACCGGCACCCGTGTGGAAGCACACATGGTAATTGAATCGTAGTATTCAACATAATAAGTGGTGTTAGCAGTTAAATTAGGGGTAACCAGCATCGGATTATTTAACACTAGCAAGTTACCTGCTGTAATACTGTCGTACCAATTAAAGTGGGTTCTGCCATTCGGAAAATTGACCATCAATGTTGCTGATGTGCCCGAACATATTGTTGTGCCTGTTGAAACAGGAAGGGGCTCTCCGATTATAAATCCGAAAGGATTAAGATTTGTTGGAATGGCGGCAGAAATAGACCCTGCACTACCTCCTGCTGCAGGTGTTGTTGTTGTTAATACATAATTAAAATTAGAAGCAGGTACTGCTTGCCCTTGAATAATGGAAAGTATACATTCCGGAAATACAGCTGGGAAATCAGTAGTCAGATCATAAGGCAAAGTAATAGTGCCTGTGGGCGTGAGCGTATCCGTGCTTATTCCAACAAACCATTTAGCAGTGGTTACACTTGAAAAGGTATCGGCAACCATATTAACCCATGCTGCTCCACCTGAAGTAGTTTGATTGTAGGTAACCGGCCGATATATTGCAGGGGAGGTGTTTAACACCCCTATGGGAAAAACATACGTATCGAGGCCTGCAACAACTTTTCGTTTTAAATTTCCAACAACAAATTCAGTGCTTGTACCACCGGTTATTGAAGTTCCCGAATTATTGTTTGAAACATACATTTCATAAATCGTTGAGATGGTATCATAGGTATATAATATGCCGCTGGTAAGACTTAAGTTGTTTGTTACTTTAACATTCGACCCTTGAAAAGTGCTTCCTGTAGCTTTATTGATAGTAAAATCATGTAAACTGCTACCGCCTGTTGTTATTTTTTGAGCTGCTGTTCCATCAAATATAACTTTACCGGTACCAGCAGTAAAAGTTCCTGCATTACTAAAATCGCCTCCAACATTAAGGTTTAGAGCTCCGGCAACCCAGGTTCCTTGAAGAATGGTGAAATTATTTTGAACCACAATATTATTTTGGGGTGCCACATTTACAGCTTTATTTATTTTAAAATTGTAAAACGGACTACCTCCGGGAGTTATATTCTGCGTGGCATACGAAGAAACATATTGAACAATTACTGTTCCTGTTCCCGGAACAAAGGTTCCCAGGTTATTCCAGTGTCCCGTAAAATACATATCAAATGAACCACCTGAAATTCCGGTAGCTCCATTAAGAGTGGCTCCTGCAAGTATATCAATATTATGAAGGATCAGGCTGGTTGTACCGGATATAATGGTGGTGCCTGCAAACGTTACTTTAACATTCGGGAAACCCGTGCTGTTACGATTAAACACACCATTTTGCTCAAAATTACCATAAATAGTAGTGTTGGTATTATTAGCCGTTACGCCCATACCTGCACCTCCATTGGCATTATTATTAATTATGTTTTGAAATTTTATTGCCGTAGATCCATTGATGGATTGAGAAGCATTGCCACTAAACACAACTGTACTGGTTCCGCGGTTGAACGTACCATTGATCAACCAGTTATCATACAAATTAATAGTTGCAGCACCCGCATTCAGTGTGCCTCCTGAATTTACTTGTACAGAACCCACACTTATGTTGCCATTGATAGTAAAATTAGCCCCTGCAACAATTACTGCTACATCACTTTGTGTTGGCACAACACCTCCTACCCAAGCAGATGCTGTTAACCAATTTGCTGTTATTGATTTACTGTTTATTGTTGCTGCATTTAGTGTATTTATACAAAAACCAAAAACAATTAGAATAATAAGTCCGAATAGATGGAACAGTTTTTTTGATATTGTTTTTTTATTCATGATATTAAATAGATCTGTTTAAAGTTTAAATTCAATTTTTATAAATGCGCTCGTTTTTTCAGTTTTAAAAACAACAAGATAAAGTCCATTTTTTAGGCTCAGCTGATTGCCATCGATTTTTATTTTGTAATCTCCGGCTCCCTGATTTTCATTTTTTAATTCTACTATTTTTCGACCTGCCAAATCATACAAAACTACTTGAATTTTTTCTGATTTTAATAATTTATAGTTTAGTGTTGTTTCATTATCAAATGGATTTGGAAATAGGTTTATCTCCGCAAGCGAGTTTTCTTCTTCAATATTGGTGGTATTGGGTATCACTTTTTGGCCATTTGAACAAGTGACGGTTGATAAAAGTCCTGCTCCGTTTTCCGACCAAATATTAAAATAATAGATCTGGTTTATTACTAGTTGGAGTGGACTTTTTGCTCCAAGAAGTTGAATAAAATTATCTGTAGCCCCACATATGCTGGTATCTCCGGGACTTATCCCAATAGAATAATGGTATTTCGCAATTCCTGAATTAGGGTCGGATGATGGGGCCCAATTAGCTGTTAACCCTGTACTATCTGTGGTTACAGTAATGTCGGCTCCTGGCCCATCATTTACAAAAGCTATTGGTGAAGGCCCTGTCCTGTCAACATTAACTTTAGCTTCAGCCACAGTAGACAAATTCCCCGCTGAATCGGCAACAATAGATTCTATTTTACCGGCACACAGTGTTGGTAATGTATTTTCAAAGCGTATATCGTTGGTGTTGCCCGCACCTACATTAACTATAACTGATGGTAAACGAGAGCGAAATGCTTTGAAATAATTAACCATCATCCTTGAATTAGATGTTCGGAACGATACATATTTCCCTGTATTAATAGGGTTTGCATCCTGCCAACTTTCCGTAAGTGTATTGTTGATATACAGATCCATTTTCCCACTATTCCGATCATAGATTAATTTAAAATCATAAAACTGTCCTGACGCAAAACTGTAATTTTTGCTTTTTACTAAAACAGGAATGTCGTTGTTTGTTTTGTAAAATTGCAGTTTATTCTCATCCAAATTAAACATAACAAAATAAGAGTTTCCCCTGTTTGGCAATGATGCACTATCACTAAAAAAATGAAAGCCTGCTTGGCGGTTACTTCCTCCTCCTTCTATTTTCGCATTCCAATGATATAGATATCTGCCGGAAAGGCTTTGTGTTAAAGGTATTGATAAATTGGAATTATTGACTGCTTGATTATTTTGGATCAAGTATCCTGCATTAGTGGTCCATGTTCCGGAATAGTTCGTCCAGTCTGCATTTAATGTAGTGTTATCAAAGTTGTCGTTTGCAAAACCATGCGCCCTGTTCGTATTCCATTCGGTTCCATTAAAATCAATTACCCGATAATAACTTTTACCTAAACCGGTTCCAAGGCTATCGTCTGAATCTATAAAGTTTGCAATAAAGCTAGAGTCTTGCCAGTGTGCAAATGGAGTAATTACAGTAACAGGAACAATAATATCACAAAAAGGAACTGCAAAGGTTGGTCCATAGGTATAAATGTTTCCTGTGGCGATTCTCCAATAATATGTTGCATTGGCTTGAATGGTAAGTGCCGGAGTAAAACCAGAAGGAGCATTAAGCAATGTTACATTGGGTGCTGATTTAGAAGAGAATGTACCAAATGCGGAATCCAAGGAGACTTGTAAAGACCAGTTATTATTAGAGTTTAACCAAGTGAATTTAACAATCTCGTTGGGACAAGGACCGATTGATACACTTAGGTTACTGGGACAATCAGATATTGTTACACCAGCCGAAGAGCAATTTGACCAACATGCCTGATTGCTAAGCGACCGAAGATAATATACTCCTGAAACGCTTGCAATATGAGTACTTGCTGTATCTGTCATGCTTATTCCGCAGTTGTTGCCTTCCCAATAATATGTTTGCCCGGGAGGGGCTGCGCCCATTGTAAGTGTTATTGGACCACAACTATTGCTGCTAACAGAAGGTATTGGAGGTGCCGCAGGCGTTGGGGCAACTGCTACCGCTACAGAAGAGCAAGCGTTTGACCAGCACCCAGCACTTGTTCTTGCCCTTAAGTAATATGTTCCGGTTGTTTGTGCTAAAAAAGTGGATGCTGAACCATTGCTTATAGTTGTTCCACAACTTGTTCCTTGCCAATAATAGGATTCTCCTGATGGTGGATTTCCTCTTGTTAATGTTTGAGGACCACATTGATTGGTTGTTGTTGTTGGTATTGGAGGATCGGCAGGAACAGGATCTACCGTTACAGAAGTAGAACTGCATGCTGACCAAACCCCATTGGAGTTTTTTGCTCTCAAATAATACGTTCCTGAACTATTTACTGTATAGGTTGCCGATGGATTTGTTGTACTGGTTCCGCAACTTGTTCCTTGCCAATAATAGGTTGTGCCTGATGGCGGAGCGCCATGTGTAAGAGTTTTATCTCCGCAATTGTTTGAACTTACTGAAGGAGCTGGAGGCACCGCAGGACCACAACATGATGGGGGAAAGCAGCCTATCCATATACTTGCCGGATTATACTTCCCAGTTAAGGAACCACCCACTCTTCCGGTTCCCACTTCAAAATGTAAATGTGCATTTATTTGAGGGTTTGAATTGTTGCATGGAGAAATAGATCCAACATTGCCAACATACGCAATCAGTTGACCACAAGAAACAGCTGTACCAACAGCAATCCCGGGTGCAACATTCTTAATATGAAGGCTCCTGGTAAATTTTCCATTTGTATGTTTTATGATTATCATATTTGTTGGATGACCCCACCACCCATCAGTGAAAGGATCATGACACCCTGTATTGCCGGTGATGATATATACAACTGTTCCATCAGCTACAGCATAAATATCTCTTCCATAGCTGGTATTATATGGCATATATTGCCAGTCTTGCCCTACATGCCCAGTATAACAAGCCCAACCACAAACCATTGCTCCACCCGGCCCAAGCGGGTAGGATGCCCACTGGGAAAACGTTTGTAAACAAACGAACCAGAAAAAAAGTATGCTTGTAACTTTTTTCATTGACTACTATTCGAAGGGAATAAAAATTGCGATCTCCAAATCATTT
>JAHEYA010000128.1:2874-6962 GCA_023251855.1 Bacteroidota bacterium | reverse complement strand
CGAACAAAAAAAACTCTTAAAAGAATGAAGCAGGAAAGGCGTAAATCTGAAAAATTAAGAGCCAATAAAAAGGAAAACTCGTTTGTAAAATGGTTTAAAAAGAAGTGGCATTATTGAAAAATCATATGCAAAAAATAAAATATTTTTTTTTATTCTCCCTTCTCTTAGCACTCCAGTTTATTTCAAAACAGGGTGCTTCTCAATCCTATTATTTTCAAAATTATTCTGTTGAGGATGGTTTGCCTTTTGTTAATGTCTCTGCTATTTTTCAGGATAATAAAGGTAATTTATGGTCGGGTGGCTATGGTGGTTTAAGTAAGTTTGATGGTGTATCTTTTACTAATTATAGTCCTAAAAATGGGCTACTCAATCACTCTGTTACCTGCATTACCGGTGACAATCAGGGTAATTTATGGATTGGAACAATCAGTGGACTTAATAAATTTGTGGATGAAAAATTTACCGGATTCACTAGTAATGATGGGTTAATCTCAAATTCAATCAGAGCATCCTTTAAAGATGCAAAAGGTGATTTATGGTTTGGAACCGACAAAGGAATTAGTAAACTCTCAGAAAAAAAATTTGTTAATTATTCTATCAAAGATGGATTGATAAGCAATACCATTAACTGTTTTTATCAGGATGAATCCGGTAAAATGTGGGTTGGAACCGATAATGGAATAAGTATTGTCAGCGACAATAAAATCGATAATTTCAATACCACAAATGGCTTGATAAATAGTCATGTCAATAGCATTACTCAAGACTTTAAGCATAATATTTGGGTGGCTACATCAAATGGAATTTGTAAAATAAATCTCACAAATAACCGACATAAATTCAGCTACTTTTCTAAAGAACAAGGTCTGATCGATACGGATATCAAGTGCATTGCCATTGATTATAAAAATACGCTATGGCTGGCAACAAACAAAGGTTTGGTTAAATATTGCCTTGATAAATCAGGTAGCGAAAATGAAAAATTTATTAACTATTCCCTTCGAAATGATAATAACAGCAACCTGATCGGCTGTCTTTATCAGGATTATGAGCATAATTTATGGATAGGAACCTATGCAGGTTTATTTAAATATCGTGGCAATCCATTTATCAGCTATGGAATGCAGGATGGTTTATCAAGCCTATTTATTTTTGGTATTCTGCGTGATTCCAAACAAACGCTTTGGGTGGGATCAAAAGATGACGGATTGTATAAGTATGAAAAAGGCCGATTTATTCCATCTAATCAGCAAACCGGATTTACAGTTAAAAGTGTAAATTCAATTTATGAATACACTCCAGGAACCTTATGGCTAGCCACTGATAAAGGATTGAGATTTTATGATGGTAAAAATTGCATTAAAAAAGTTGATTCCTCCGGTGTTTTTGAACATGCAATTAATTGTTACTATTTGGATTCAAAAAATAATTTATGGATTGGTGGGAATAATGAAGTTTTTAAATATGATGGAAAAAAATTTGCACGTTATACTTTTAAAAGTAGAAGCGAAAATTGCCAGGTGTGGACTATTGTTGAGGATCTAAAAGGAACAATATGGATTGGAACCTATTTGGGTGGCTTAATAAAATATGATGGAAAAGATTTTATTGAATGTAGCGAAAAATTAGGTTTGAAAAACGATTCATATCTAACATCCCTTATCGATAAAGATGGTAATTTGTATTTTGGAACACTCGATGGTTTATGGGTATTTAACCCTGCTAATACAACTACTAAACCCCTTAATTTTAACAAGAATGATGGAATGAGTTCTGATTTAATTTATTCAATGACTTTTGGAAAAACACAAAATGAAATATGGGTAGGAACAAATCAGGGTATAAATAAAATTGATATTGCTGAATTTAAAAAATCCGGACAAAAAAATATTATTCCTTTTGGTAAATATGATGGTTTTTCGGGAGTGGAGTGTAACTCTAATGGTACTTGGGTAGATGCAGATGGCTCTATTTGGTTTGGTACTGTTAACGGACTAATTAAATACAACCCCAACGAATATATCGAAAATAAAGCCGAATCAAAAATAAGTATTACCGGTTTTCGATTATTTTATAAGGATACTATTTTAACAGATAATACGCGCTTGTCTTATAATGACAATAATATAACATTTTACTATTCCGGTGTAAGCCTTACTAATCCGGCAAAAGTACAGTATTCTCATATATTGGATGGTTTCGAGAAAAACTGGTCGCCTGCCTCAAAAGAGCGATTGGTAACCTATTCCAATCTTCCTTCCGGAACGTATACTTTTAAAGTGGTAAGTGCAAATAATGAGGGAATGTGGAATAAAATACCGGCAAGTTTTACATTTACCATCAACATACCTTTTTGGAAAACATGGCAATTCATTAGTGCTTCTCTGTTGTTAATCATAACAACTGTTATGCTTTTTATTCGTTATCGCATCCGCAAAATTAAAATTACAGAAAAACAAAAAACGGAGCTGAACAGAAAAATTGCAAACATTGAATCGCAGGCATTGCGTGCGCAAATGAACCCTCATTTTATTTTTAATACCCTTAGTTCAATTCAGCATTATATAACCAATCATAACACAGATGCGGCTTTAAAGTACCTGTCGAAATTCGCAAAACTAATGCGGAAAATTATGGAAAATTCTAAACAGCAAATGATTGCTGTCGCAGAAGAAATTAATGCCCTAAATTTATTTTTAGAGCTGGAAGTAATGCGATTTGATAAAAAATTTGAGTACAATATTGATATTGATTCAAACATTGATCAAAATTATGATCGTATACCATCTATGCTTATTCAACCTTATGTTGAAAATGCTATTATTCATGGATTATTGCCAAAACAGGGACGTGGCAAAATTTCTATAACTTTACAAAAACAAAATGATACGATTTTGTGCATTATTGAGGATTCAGGTATCGGCAGAGAAAATTCAAAACAATTCAAAAAAAATCGAGTGCAGGAGCATAAATCAATGGGAATGAGTATTACGCAGGAGCGCTTAGATATTTTAAATGCCAGTTTAAGCAGTAATATTAATTCTGAAATAATTGACTTGTTTGAAAATGGTGAATCTGTAGGCACAAGAGTAAGGCTTGTAATTCCGATTGAAGTGAGTGACTAAGTGCAGATTCATTATCTATAAACAATACGATTTTAATTTTGACTAACACAGTTTCATAGATTATTAACTATTCTCTATCCTTAAAAAGTATGATAAAAGCAATTATAGTCGATGATGAATTAGGTGCACGTGAGTCATTATCGAAAATGGTAGAAAAAAACTGTAAGAATGTTGAAATAGTTGCTAAAGCTGATTCAATGAATACTGCCTATGAAGCAATTATTATGTTTCAGCCTGATCTGGTATTCCTGGATATTGAAATGCCAAATGGGAATGCTTTCGATTTACTAGAAAAGTTTAAGGAGATCGATTTTGATATCATTTTTATAACTGCATACGATCATTACGCCATTAAAGCCATTAAATTCAGTGTGATCGATTATATACTTAAACCGATTGACGCTGAAGAATTAATTTTAGCAGTGCATCGTTTTGAAGAAAAAAATATGCAAAAAAGTATGTTGGATAAAAAATTCAAAACATTATTATCCAATATAAAACCTGAAAATAAACTTAAAAAGGTAGGTATTCCGGATGGTGAAGGATTAATATTTATTAACCTTTCCGACATTATCCGTTGTGATTCTGACGGCAACTATACTTTTTTTATTCTTACTTCAGGAAAAAGAATAATCGCATCACGCACACTTGGTGAATATGAACAGATGTTTGTTGATGATAATTTTTTTCGTGTACACCGTTCTCATCTGATTAATCTCCAACATGTAAAAAAATATATTAAAGGGGAGGGTGGATATGCTGTAATGTCTGACAACTCTCAAGTTGAAGTATCCAGAAGGAATAAAATAGATTTTTTGGAAAAATTGAGCCTTATTTAACTTAGTTTTTTAGCTGACATCAATAACCTCCTCCTTCTTGCCTGTTAATTATTGTATTTTAAATAGTACCATTTATACTATTTCCCAATATATTTTGGTCCATCGCTCCCCTCTCCGAAGGAGA
>JAHEYA010000128.1:0-2864 GCA_023251855.1 Bacteroidota bacterium | reverse complement strand
AAGATAACTCTCAAGTGGAAGTATCGAGAAGGAATAAAATAGATTTTCTGGAAAAATTGAGCCTTATTTAAGGGGATATCTAAAAACTGTTCACGCAGAGTTCGCAAAGGGTTTCGCAAAGTTCGCAAAGTTGTTTTCTCTGCGTTCTTTGCGTTTTCTATTCCTTTGCGATTCTTTGCGTGAAACATTTTTCGAGTTTTTAGAGGTGTCCTTATTTAGTTTTTTAATCGGTATCACTGCCCTCCGCCTTTTTTTCTGCTTCTTTAAATTGTTCCATTTACCAGTTTCCTCTAAATTATAACCGTTCAATAACCAAACTACTCATTTCAAACATTGTGACCTGTTGCTCCTTTCTTTCTATTGTAATATTGTATCAGAGTATTACAAAAAAATAAATTTTATTATAAATAATATTGGTGTAGGGGTTTGCAACAAAATTAATTAACAAAGGGGATGTTGTTTAAATTAATAGGCAAATTCCTGCACCTTAAATAAAAAATAAACCAAAGATTAAAAATCATTTTAACCAATTAATTTATCATCAATTTAATAACGAGAAATCATGAACAAAAGAACAGCAATTCAAAAAAGCAAAAACTATCACAATGAACTGAATGGAGCAATAGGCATCTTAATGGCAATTTCCACACTTATAATTATCATTTCCAGTATTTATTGCTCCATTTGATTTGAATTTATTTTCTTTACAAAATTTTAAGAATACGTTTGTTTTTGAACCAATATGCTGTTGATTTTTAGTAAGTTAAATATATATTTGTCGGATGTTAATATTCATTCCAAAAATAAATTGTTTGTGAATTTTAAATATTCATATATTTACGCGCCATTTAAATTTGAATAGAATAAAATAATTTGAAAATCTCCTTGTTGAATTTTCAAACCAACTATAATTAACAAATTATCAAAATTACTCGAATATGTTACAAAAATTACTTTTTACCTTATCTGTTGTTCTTGCTTCTGCGGGATTGTCGTTGGCTCAAAACGAGTCAGCCATCAAAGTAAAACCTAGCGACAAATCCAATAAAGAAACCATTCCATTTGCCAACGTGGTTGTAGAAATGGGTGGCATCCAGGTTGGCGTTGGTACTACCAATATTGACGGTGAAGTAACCATTAAACCTTTAAACCCCGGTAAATATAGTGTTAGAGCCACTTATGTTGGTTATCAGTCAATTCAGCAAAACGACATTAATTTATCTGTTGGTAAAACAGCCTATATAAACCTTGATATGACTCCGGGTCAGCAGTTAAATGAGGTGGAGGTTACCATATATCAAGAGCCTTTGATAGATGATAAATCCGGATCAACAGTTACTCGTGAAGAGTATCAGAACATGGCTTCCAAAAATATTAATTCAGTTGCGGCTACTACAGCGGGTATTTACCAAGCTGATGAAGGTGCAGGTTTGAATATCAGAGGTGCACGTGCTTCCAGTACTGCATATTATGTGGATGGTCAAAAGGTAATTGGTACAGCAGGTGCCGGTGTTCCACAATCTGCAGTTGATCAGGTTACAACCATCACAGGTGCAATTCCTGCAGAATATGGTGATGCAACAGGTGGAATCATTGCAATTACTACCCGTGGTCCTGCAAGCAAATATGCAGGAAGTGTAGAGTTTATTTCATCCGGTTTAGGCGAAAAAAACCAGAAAAGCCGTGGGCTGGATGCATTTGGTTATAATTTTGTTGGTTTTTCTGTTAATGGTCCGCTATTAACAGCTAAAGATACCGCTAATAAAGTAAAAAAATCAGTTTTGGGTTTTAGCCTATCAGGTGAAATTTTTACAGAACAGGATCCTGATCCATCAGCGAAAGGGTTTTATCAGGTAAACCCCGATAAATTAACTGAATTAGAAAATGCTCCATTGCGTGCAAATCCAAATGGTGCCGGAGGTTTTGTGCTTAATTCAGAATATGTTACTGCAAGTGATCTTCAAAAAATAAAAGCAAGAAACAATGTCCGCGCTAATTCTGCCAGGTTAAATGGAAAAATTCAATACCAGCCTACTACAAATCTTGGTGTTACTCTTGGTTTTTCAGCTGATTATAACAATAGACATGATTTTGTTTATGAATATGCTTTGTTTAACCCGGTAAACAATCCACAAAAAATTGATAACACCTACAGGGCGTACGCAAAATTAACTCAAAAGTTCAATACTGCTACCACTAAGGAACAGCAGGAAAAATCAGCTTCTAATATTACAAATGCCTATTTTACCCTTCAGGCAAGTTATACAAAAACTAATAACACAACTCAGGATGACAATCATAAAAACAACTATTTCGATTATGGTTATATCGGAAAGTTTGTTCAGTCAAAAGAAAACAGTTATATCTACGAAACAAGAGATAAATATGATCTTGATGGGGATGGTATAAAAGATGTGCAAACCGCTTTCTTTCACAATGGATTTACTGATACTAAGCTATCCTTTACTCCAAGTGATATTAATCCAACAGGTGTTGCATATACTAATCAGTTTTATGCAGGAAAGGACCCTAACGATATTACTACCCTTAATGATGTACAGGCAGGTTTAGGTTTGGTTAATGGCGACAGACCTACTAACATATACGCATTGTGGTATAATACCGGCCGTCAATATAACGGGTATTCTAAAAATGATGAAAGTCAGTTCCGTGTATTTACCAATTTTTCTGCTGATATTTTGAAGCATGCTGTTCAGGTTGGTTTTGAATTTGAACAAAGAGACCAAAGTAGTTATTCATTAAATCCTATTAATTTATGGACACAGATGCGCCAGCTTGCCAACAGCCATATTACTCAATTGGATAGTGTTCCACATTTGAATTCTCTGTTTTCAGGAACGTAT
>JAHEYA010000127.1 GCA_023251855.1 Bacteroidota bacterium | reverse complement strand
CCCCGGTTGCACCGGAATCACCAGTGGCACCGATATTTCCGGTAGTACCTACATCGCCTGTAGCCCCTGTATTACCTGAAAACCCAATATCTCCTGTGGCACCCGTACTGCCCGCATCACCAGTGGCACCGACATCACCGGTTGCTCCTTTATCTCCTGTGGTTCCCTTATCTCCGGTATTACCTTTCAAACCAGTGGCACCCATACTTCCGGTAACCCCTGTAAAACCAACATCACCAGTAAAGCCTGAATTTCCGGTTGCTCCAATATCTCCTGTTGTACCCGTACTACCGTTAGTTCCATTAGTTCCATTGATTCCATTTATACCCGTAGAACCCGTAGATCCTGTGGCACCGGCAGCTGTGCCCGACCGTTCAGCATACAATGCATACGGCACACTGAGCAATGGTGATTGACTTACAATACTGTAGTTTGTCCCTCCTTGAGGGTCGGTTTCAATTTTAACAAAGTAGGGAGAGGATGCCCAGTTAATGGTGAAAAAATTACCTGATATAACCGTGCCACCCCCGATCTCAATTGTTGCTAATCCGTTAATATTAGTTGAAGGGGATTGGGTTTCAACATATACATCTGAATTTCCAAGCTTTATAGTAATTCGCATTCCAACTACGGAGTTTGCAACAAGGTTATTGTTGCTGTTTCGGATAACAGCCTGAAAACTCATTTTGTGAGGAGCTTGAGCGAATATCTGCGCACCAGAATTTCTCCAAAGCAACGGTGTGAAGAAAATAAGAATTAGTAGTAAAAATCTTTTCATTATGCTTCTAAATAACAAGTATTCAATCTTTTTTTTCAACTAAATCAAGTTTTTTCTTTGTTTTAAAAAACAAAAGAAATTAAAAATCCGGCACTAATTTTTGATAATTTTGAATGTTTTCAACTCATTGCTGTTGTTAAATACCTTAATAAAATAAATTGCATTGGCTAATTCAACCATGGGGATTGATGTTTGGCTTCGATTTATCTTTTGTTTTTCGATCAGCTTACCTTGTAAATCATAAAGTCCGAATGTCATACTTTGTCCCCAAAAATTTTCAATATTTAAAAATACAAAATCCGCAGTAGGGTTGGGGTAAACCGACATGGTAAGCTCAATTCCTTTTTCTTCAATTCCCGACACAACAAATATTTCATAAGGTTGCTGAAGACCTTGACTGATAGCCCCCCCACTCCCAGCATTGTTCCTGTAATCAATCTGTCCAATACTAAAACTAATGGAACCACCAATTCCGGATCCATCACCACCGGAAGCAACAGGACCCTGCTGTGCATGAAACTGTAATATTCCATAAAACATCAAACAGAAGCTTAAAAAGTATTTTTGGGTCGTTTTCATTTTTCGTTTCCAGAACAAATTTTCGGACACACTTTATACAGAAATTGTTATACGATTAAAAGGGAAAAAAAGATTCCTTTTTCGGCAGAAGGTATAAACATGTCGATAACTGGTAGAAAAACCCGGAATTTTCTATGTAAAACCTATATAAAAGCGCAATTTCAAAATGTATTTTCTTCAAAAAAAACAGCGTTTTTCTCAAATTTTACCTCCTAACATTTTTAAGAAAAAAGTTTCAGACATAAATGTTTATAAAAATGTCAGAAACCCGAAATAAATAGTACCTTTGCCGCAGTTTTAGTCAAAAAGGGATTTTTGCTAGGCGAATTTAACAACAGTTTCTTGCCTGTTACGAGTACCCAAGTGAGGCCATGCGAGCCTGGTACCAAGAAGAGTTACTTTGTGCAATTCAACTCATTTTCCTACAAGTTGATTAAAGTAATTATAAACTTAAAAAATCAGAAATGAACAAATTTGAAGCGTTAGGCTTTAACAATGCTATTGTTAGGGCAATAACAGAATTGGGTTTTGAAAATCCAACTCCAATCCAGGAAAAAGTAATTCCTGCATTATTAAAAGAGGATACCGACCTTGTTGCTTTAGCACAAACAGGTACAGGAAAAACGGCAGCATTTGGTTTACCTTTAACTTCCTTAATTAATTTCGCTTCGCGCGATACGCAGGCCTTAATCATTTGCCCTACACGTGAATTGTGTATGCAAATTACCCGTGACCTGCAATCTTATACCAAATACATTGATGGCGCCAACATAGTTGCTATTTACGGTGGTGCAAGTATCGACAATCAATCAAGGGACATAAAAAAAGGTGCACAGATTGTTGTGGCTACTCCCGGTCGTTTGAATGATATGATAGACCGCAGAAGAGTAAATTTAAGTAACGTTAGATACGCTGTATTAGATGAAGCGGATGAAATGCTAAATATGGGTTTTAAAGAAGACTTAGATACAATTCTTTCACAAACTCCTCAGGAAAAAAACACTTGGTTATTTTCAGCTACAATGCCTGATGAGGTGTTGAGGATATCAAAAAATTACATGACCAGTCCTATTGAAATTACTGCAGGAACAAAAAATGCAGGTAATGAAAATATAGAACATATCTATTACATAGTTCACGCAAGAGATAAATACCCTGCACTTAAGCGTATTGCAGATTCTAATCCTGATATTTTTGCCATCGTATTTTGTCGTACACGTATTGAAACACAGGAAATAGCTGACAAACTTATTAAAGATGGTTATAATGCAGATGCATTGCACGGTGATTTATCACAATCACAGCGCGACCATGTAATGAAACGTTATCGCAGTCGTTCATTGCAAATGCTTATCGCCACTGACGTTGCGGCACGTGGTATTGATGTTCAGGATGTAACGCATGTTATCAACTATGCTTTACCAGATGAAATAGAAAATTATACACACCGCAGCGGACGTACTGCAAGGGCAGGAAAAACAGGTGTTTCCATTGCTATCATTAATATGAAGGAAGTTGGAAAGATCAGAATAATTGAACGAATCATTAAAAAGAAATTTACTCAAGCAACTGTTCCAACAGGTTTTCAGGCATGTGAAACTCAACTTTTTAGTTTGGTGAAAAAAATTCACAATGTGGAAGTAAATGAAAAGGCAATTGAAACGTATTTACCTAAAATTTATGATGAGCTAAAAGAATTGAGCAGGGAAGATATTATCAAACGCTTTGTATCTACTGAATTTAACCGCTTTTTAGACTATTATAAAAATGCTCCTGACCTGAATGTTTCTGTTGGTAGAGATCGCCCAAGTGTTTCCGTAAATGGAATTACAAAACTATTTATCAACCTCGGTGAATTGGATAGTTTGAATAGCTCAACGATGAAAGAATACATTAGTGAAATTTCAGGAGTCGATATGAATTTAATTGTAAATATTGATGTAAAAAGCAGCTTCTCTTTTGTGGAAGTAAAAACTGAAGCAGCTGAAATCATTACCGGTACATTTAAAAACATAAAATATAATAATCGTAATGTTCGTATAGAATCTCGCGGAGATAATGGCGGAGAAAGACGTTCTTATGGTGGAGGTGGTAATGGTTATGGTGAACGCAAAACATATGGAAATCGCTCCGACAGAGGAGGAGAAAGAAGTGGTTATGCGTCAAGAAATAACAACAGATTTGGTGAACGAAAGAGCTTTGGTTCAGGATCGGGAGAGCGCAGAAGCTACAGCGACCGATCTGAAAGAGGCAGTTATTCAAAAAATAATTCTGATAGTGGCAACTCTTTCTCTGAACGTAAAAGTTATAGCGACCGCTCAGATAAATCGACTTTCGTAAAAAAAGAATCAAGCGAATCAGGAGAAAGAAAAAATAATTTTTCTCGTGAAAAACGTCCGCGAAGAAAGTTCTAATTTTTTTTGGATTGTATGGGTAATAAAAAAGGTGTTCTTCATTGAAGAACACCTTTTTTATTGAAATATTTTTAAAAATCGTTCTAAGATTTTAATTTAGTTTTTAGAATTGGATGATGCTCCTTTATTAGCACCCATCAATTGATTCATTGCCATCATCTCCTTCATAGTACGTTGCATACCATCACTGGAGCCATCTAAAAATATAACATTTCCTTTTCCGTATTCAGCAAAATTTTTAATTGCTTCGGTCCACATTGAAAATAAAATTACTGAAGTATCTAAGTTAGCTTGTTCCATTTCTTTAGCAGCTTCACTCATTCCTTTAGCAACTTCTTGTCGGAAAAGTGCAACACCTTGTCCGCGTAATTGTGCAGCTTCTTTTTCTGCTGTTGCAGCAATCCTTGTTGCATTTCCATCTGCTTCAGCCGATTTAGTTTTAGTAATAAGTAAAGCCTGTCCTTCATTTTCAGCAGCAGCTTTCAGGTTATTTGATGCCACTACTTTTGCCATTGACAGGATGATTGCTTCATCAAATGTAATGTCGTTTAATTGCAAATCCTGTAGGTGAAAACCCCACTGCTCCAATACAGCATCAATTTGTTCTTTTACATGCTCTGTAATGTCTTTTCTTAAACCTAACACTTCAGCTTGTTTTTTTGTAGCAACAAAACCACGGATAGAACCTTCAATGGTGCGGATAAGGGCCGACATAAAACTTCTTTCATCAATGAATTTAAAAGCTACATTTTTGATTGTGTTTTCCTCCTGATCAAGTACCGAATATAAAAGCATGGCTTTAAAATAAACATTCGCCTGATCAATGGTAATGGCCTGAAACTCCAATTCTACAGAACGATTTTGAATAGATACTTGTCTGTAAATGGTTTCGATAAAAGGGATTTTTAAATTTAATCCCGGTCTCATTATTCTACGATATTTACCAAAAATAATAACTACTGCAACAGAGCCCTGACGAACAGTTACAAACGAAAGAAAAAGTATAAATAGCGCGAGTATGCCAATGATAATGGGAATTGTTGGGATCATGATTTTTTAGGTTTTTAGGTTTATGTTGAATGCAAATGCAAATCTATTATAAAAAAAGTACTAAAAAGCGAAAATATTCTAATAATAAGAGAATAAAAGGCGTTTTTTGCAACAAAAATTTCCTTACATTTGCATCGCCGTAAAGGCAAAATGGTTGCGTAGCTCAACTGAATAGAGCGTCTGACTACGGATCAGAAGGCTAGGGGTTTGAATCCCTTCGCGACCACTAATGAAATAAAGGGGTATAGACTATTAAAGGTTTAGCCCCTTTTTTATTTGCACAAGATTTGCACAAAAACAGCCGTCTAAACATTAAAAGGGTAAAGATTGTAAAGACAGGTATTTATTGGCTTGGTTAATATGGGGGTCAAATTAAAATGGAAATTATTCTCTCCTTTATTCCGGCTTCTTTTAATCCTTTATTAATATTGCATTGAACAAAATTGTTAGGGTAGTTTTTTATAGGAGTATCATCCAGAATGACAAACTTTTTAAACTTTGTCGAATTATTTTCAATGTAAAACTTTATTTCACCCTCCCTATTTCTGCCTAAATTGGGAGTTACATCAATCGGGCTGCGCATTACTCCATTAAACTTAAATAATTCATCCAACATATCTAAATCATTATTGTACATCAAACGCCAATCAGAGCTTAACACTATCTGAGCATTTGTGATTGCTAATATTTCATTAAAGATTTGTACACACTGTGCATCAAATGGGTATGCATACAAATCATGATTTGGTTTGTATGAATCTTGCTCTGTTGCCAGCACTCCGTCAATATCTAAGATTATAATATTCAAATTAAAGTGATTATCAAACGTAATATTAAAACTGGACAGGTATTAACCTCCAAATATCAATTATTTTTTTTGAATTGGAGTACCCCTTCTGAAATTCAAAGGTTCCATTCGGTAATTACCCCGCCCAATTTACGGGACAATGCCATACACAAACAAGCGTACAATTTTTTTTAGTTTATAAGGAGGAAATTTGAGCTTAGGGCTAAAAGCCCTTAAACAGCTCCTCGAGTGAAATTCCAAGAGCTTCGGCAATTTTATTAAGAATGTAGATTGAAGTATTAACGCGCCCCTTTTCAATCCTTAGAAGGTTGGGCTTATCAATAAAGCAGAGCCTTGCTAACTCAGCAGCGGAAATATTTTTTTCAAGTCTTTTCTTTCGGATATGGTTGCCAACAAGAATATTAAACTTTGCTCTCTGGCGCTTTTCTTTTTCTGTCAAACCCATTGTTATTGGTAATTAAACCAATACAATGAAACCACATTTTCTCGTTTTTAAGGGTATCTAATTTGACACCTACAATTTTTTATCATACATTTGATTGATTTTATTGAAACTTATTCCATAAATAAATCCTTCTATTCATAAAAATTCTATTATGAAAAAAATATTGAACTTTTTTAAAACATTTTTTGGCGCAATAGGAATACTTTTAATGTATGTAGCTGTATTTTATGGAGAAATATTCGGTATGATACATTCAGCAAGGAAGCATTCCAATGGGGATTTGATAGCAACTGTTTTTATCCCTCCTTGGTCTTGGTATCGTTCTGCTGAACTATGGTGGCATGATGATAATGCAGATTGGGACAAGAAACTTGGCAATGACATGAAAAATTGTTTTTATCTTCTAAATGAGATAGTTTACGAAAAAGCAGATGTTATTAAACTAAATAATGATGCACTCGAGTTATCTAATAAAATTAAAGAATATCCAGAAAGCAAAAAAAAATATTTAATAAATGGATGTAAGGCTTATATTAATTATCAAAATTTATCATCAAAAGATGTTCTAACTTCAATGTGGAAATATTATGAAACAGGAGCATTAAACTTTTTAATTAGTCCTACAACAAAAAAAATGGAAGTAGAATTAACTACAACTTATAAACTAAAAGATGAAATCGAATTCTCGAATAAACAATTGGAAGATCTAACAAATCAATTAAATAATGAACAAAAACTTAACTTAACATTAGACCAAATTGAAGACTTAAAAATGAAATTCAAGTCAGCAAATGATTTATTAGATCAAAATAAAAATCTCAAATGGAAAACAATGTTCAAACAAATATTTGATAAAGAATTATGAAATTTTTTTTAGAAGAGTACTTGATAGCTATATTAATA
>JAHEYA010000492.1 GCA_023251855.1 Bacteroidota bacterium | reverse complement strand
AATCTTCGTAAAGGTGCTGCTACCAATGCCATTCAAATAGCTGAGTACCTGGTGAAAAACAAACTGGTATAACCAGCCTATCCGTTTTGCAATAAAATATATTATGCTTGCCAAGAGTTTTGTGTCAATTTTTTTGCAAATTTGCAGTACATAGTAACCAATATAAACTCTGATGAAAAAATTCCTTATAGTTGTATTTGCTCTCCAATTTTCTGCATTGTGTTTTTCACAATCAGCCACCACTCAGCATTATACGGATGAGGAAGTTGGTAAATTAACAACTTATATAACTGAATTAGAAAAAAGAATTGCTGCAAGCGGCTCTGTTGATGCTCATGCAAGTGATAAAAAACACGTTGATTTTCTGCTTAAAAACCAATCACATAATTACTCTAATGCAGATATCATTAAAATATTTAAATACATAAAGGATCTTGAAAAAAAAGAATCTGAAAATGATCTTGCGGCTTCTACAGCTGCTGCCAGCATTAAAAAAGACCCAGTAGCAGTAACAGAAAGTGGTATTTTGCCGGTAGAGGAACTCGAAATAAATTTTTATCAAAAAGTGATCTTCTTTAACAGACGTACCGATACGTTAAAAGAAGAATCCTATAAACCATTAGATGAAGTGGTTTACATTTTAATAAAATATCCTGATCTGCATTTTGAAATTGAAGGACATACAGATAGCGTTGATACAGAAGCCTACAATCAGGATCTTTCAGAAAAAAGAGCCTTAAGAGTAAAAAATTATTTTATTTCAAAAGGGATTCCTTCTGATAGAATTACTTCTATAGGTTATGGCGAAAGCAGACCAATTGATACCAACGAAACACTTGAAGGCAAAGCCCGAAACCGAAGGGTTGAAATTAAGATCGAAAAATAAGTTGGTTGAATTGGTTTGAAATGTAAATGCGCCAACGCCTTCATTTTTGTTTTGGCACCTCACCCCTTGTCCTCTCCACAGGAAGGAGTAAAGACAGTACAAGGAAGTTTTTCATTTTTAAAAACCTGATAACAAATCGAAAACATTTCCGGACCGGTTTATTACAATTAAGGAAATCGTTTGTAAAACCTTTTTTTGTTATTATCAAGGCAAGCCAACCAAACAGTGTCTTTCAACAACCTTATTCCTATCCGATATACCAATTTACCCGAGATTTTTATTTTGAATCTGTAATGAACATCTGTATCTCTTATCAGAACTAAACCATTAATTTCGTTTATAGAACCGGCATTAATAATATGGTTTCGTTTTGAACTCAACAACTGCATAAATTCCTTGTCATAACCATACCGCTTTAGATCACGAAAAAAATTATTGGTGTATCTTAGCTCCATGCTTCCTGAAAAATTTTTCTACTTCTTCTTTGGGAGCTTCTCCTGATTTCATCCCTTTTTCGATGGAGTCAATTAATAATAAGTCTAACTCCTGATCTTCAGTAAGTATTTTTGTTTTTGCCTTTGTGAGTTTAGCTATTTGAAGGAATAGGGAATAGCTTTCTTTGTTGTTGCATTTTATAAGAAGTGCATCCATCGTTTTAATTTTTCTGTAAAGGTACTTTATTTATAGCCCTGTAACGATTTATACAGGTAAAAAAAATAAAATTTGTTTCCTAAATCTTCACCAATTTTTTTACAGAACGCGAATTTCCTGAAATAAAAACAACCGAATAAACGCCCTGAGCAAGTGATGACACATCAATTTGTTTTTGGTTTGTTTCCATAATTTTTCTACCATTAATGTCCATTATTACAACTGAAGAAAAACGGTGTGTGTCCACATTTAAAATGTCAGTGCATGGATTCGGATAAAGAGAAATGTCGGAATCCTTCTGTAACTGCTCCATTCCAACAGATTGCTGAAGATGATATTTTCTGAAAAACAACCATATTTTTAATGACGCATTAAAATCTTCATTTGTTGTTCCAATAATAATGGATGCTCCCGGCCATGAATGTCCGCCACCAATAATTTTGTACAATTCGCAGGATGAACCGCTTGTACCTCCGCTATACACATAGTGTTCTGCAGTACAACCATCCGTTTGGTCAATATCCGGAACTGCATTAAATGCAGGTGTTTGATTACAATTATCAGTATTCACCCAAAATTTTATAACGGTATCAACCGGAATCATTGTTCCATTACCCAAATAAGGAACTGTTCCATCCAGAGTGCCATGTATTTGCATCA
>JAHEYA010000491.1 GCA_023251855.1 Bacteroidota bacterium | reverse complement strand
TTAGGTTTCCGGACAAATGAAAAATTCAGTAAAAGTTGGATCATTCGTGGTTATGGAGCTTATGGTTTTCGTGATCAAAAATTCAAATACAATCTGCAATTAGAACGTATCCTTACTCGTTATCCATGGAGTAAAGTAGGAATACAATACCGTGATGATATAGATCAAATAGGCTTCAATACAGACTTTACCCGAAGCGCAAGTGTATTTCAATCACCCAACTATTTATACAATACACTTTCACAAATTGGTAATATTTCAAAATTAGTTCGCAAAAAAGAAAGCAGAATTTGGTATGAAAAAGATTTCAATGAGGGGTTCAGCGCGAAAGTAACATTTCAAAATATTCGAACAAACCCATTGTTTCCGGTTACTTTCGGTGATCAATTTTCTATTTTTCAACAACGCAATTATTCAATTTCTGAATTATTGTTTGATTTTCGCATATCTGTGAAAGAACGGTTTGTACAAAATGGAACAGAGAGAATCAGTCTGGGAAACAACAAATCGCCAATTATCAATGTAAATTATACGCTTGGCATAAAACATTTGTTTGATGGTGATTTTAATTATAATAAAGCGAGTATCTCCCTGTCTAACCGTTTCAGAATGCCTGTTATTGGTAATTCGCAGGTATTTATAAAAGTTGGAAAAGTGTTTTCAGAAGTACCTTATACCCTGCTTGAAATATCAAGAGGAAATGAAACCGGACTTTATGCAAACAATACATTTAATCAAATGAATTATTTTGAATTTGTTAGCGATCAATATGTAGAAGCTTACTGGCAGCATCATTTCATGGGTTTAATATTTGATCGTATTCCATTAATCAAAAAAACTGACCTGCGTGAAGTGGTTGGTTTGAATATGATTTATGGAACATTGACTGATAAAAATAAAAACTTTAACAGTAACAATAATTTTACGGTGATGGATGATATCCCTTATTTTGAGGCTGATTTGGGAGTTGAGAATATTTTGGATATTATCAGAATTGATTTTTTATATCGTTTAACCTATAATGACGATTTTTATAGAGCAAGTTATGCCACTACAAACTCCGGAAGTACAATAAAAAATTGGGGTATTAAAGCAGGACTATCGTTTTCGTTTTAAAAATAATGTATCTTTACAACAAAGAAATGAGTTTACTAACAGAAAATACATCAGAACTAAAAGCCCTTTGTAATCAGCATAAGGTAAATAAACTATATGCCTTTGGTTCAGTACTTACACCCGAGTTTGATAAAAAAGCAGAAAGTGATATTGATTTTTTTCTTAATATGTTGGAAGGGTTGCCCCCGTTAGAAAAAGGGGAAGAAATTTTATCATTATGGTTTGAATTAGAAAAACTATTTGGCAGAAAAATAGATTTGCTCACCGACACCTCAGTTCAAAACCCTTACCTGTTAGCGGAAATAAATAAAACCAAACAATTGGTGTATGAAAGACAGGGTTAAAAAATACCTAACTGATATTTTGATAGCGATAACTCGAATTGAAAGTTTTGTTGCCGATACAAATGGCTTTGAAAAATACCAAGCAGATATAAAAACAAAAAGTGCTGTAGAACGTCAGTTAGCCATAATTGGCGAAGCAATGAACAAGGTTCGCAAAGAAGACACAGAAATAGCCATAAAAAACGCCATGCAAATTGTTGGTTTAAGAAACCGCCTAATTCATTCCTACGACAGCACAGAAGATACAGTAGTTTGGGCAATAATAGTAAAACATATTCCTAACCTAAAAAGAGAAATAGAACAACTATTATCGAAATAAGCAATTTTTATTTCCCATCCTACGCCTCTCCACACTAACAATACAGCAACGCGATAAAAAAAAATCATATATCTGCAAAAAAATCTCATCAAGAAACCATAAAATGAAATATAAATTAACTCTGATTTTTCTGTTTCTATTTCAATTAGCGCAATCCCAACCGGTCAACACCAATTTAAGTAACGGAGTTTTATTTGATGGTGAGCCCTACCTTGCAATGAATACAATCAATACACAAAATTTAGTTGCTGCTTGGATGGGCATAAAATTCAGTAATGGACAATATCGAATCGCAATAAAAACGAGAGCAAGCTTTGATGGTGGAAGCACTTGGAGCACAGTGAACAGCCTTCCCCATTTTGGTAATGGATTTGGTTCTGCAGATGTATCAATGACATTTGATAAAAATGGGGTGTTATAC
>JAHEYA010000490.1 GCA_023251855.1 Bacteroidota bacterium | reverse complement strand
CAATGACGCTCCATACGGATGTGAAGTGTTTTAATTCCTCTCAAAACCAAAAAACTATCTTGTGGACCCGGAGTTGCACCACAACTGTTTGCAATAAATGCTAATTGCTGATACAAATCATCATTGCTTAAAACTAAGGCTCCCATGATCACATCACTATGTCCGCCTAAATATTTAGTAACCGAATGCATAACAATATCGGCTCCAAGGGCTAATGGGTTTTGTAAAAAGGGAGAAGCAAACGTATTATCAACTGCACAAATTAATTTATTTTCTTTTGCAATTTTTGAGCAAGCTTCAATATCAATAATCTGCATTGTAGGGTTGGTAGGTGTTTCCAGCCATATCATTTTTGTATTTGCATTGATATAATTTTTGATGTTAGTAGCATCTTTCATATCAATAAAATGAAATTTGATTCCAAAATTTGCAAATACTTTGGTGAACATACGATAGCTGCCACCATACAGGTCATCACCGGTAATTACTTCATCGCCTGGGCGAAGTAATTTAGCAACTGCATCAATGGCGCCCATACCGCTCGAAAAGCACAAACCATATTTGGCACCTTCTAATTCAGCCAAACATTTTTCAAGAGCAGTTCGTGTTGGGTTTTTTCCTCTCGCATAGGCATAACCTTTGTGTTTACCCGGGCTTTCCTGAGTGTAGGTTGATGTTTGATAGATTGGAGTCATGATTGCTCCAGTAGTTGGATCGGGCTCCTGACCTGCATGTATGGCTTTTGTACCAAAGCCTAAATTTTTTGAGTCTGACATATTTATTTGGAGATTTAGAGATTTGTTGAATTTGGAGATTTGGTGATTTGGTAATTTGGAGATTTGCTGAATTTCATAATTTACTTCAATTGCAAAAGCTTAAGCACAATTTTTTAGAATTACTTTGTCCAGTTTGCGATTTCAAGCCCTTTTATTCTCTTGAAATGAGCGGTATTATTTGTTATCAATTGAAGTTCCCCCGCAATTGCAATGCCTGCAATTAAAGTATCGGTATGACCGATTTCGGTTCCTTTTTTGCGTAGATCTGCCTGAATTGTTGCAGCGATTTTTGCAGTTCGTGGAGTTAATGGAATAACTTTATTCAACTTTACAAAATCTTCAAATCTGGAGAGTTGCTTTTTTGCATCTTTATATAAAAGCCCATTCAGGATTTCGTAATAGGTGATAACGCTCAAATTCACGAAACCATATTTTTTCAAATATTCGTCAACTTTTGCAATAACTTTTTGGTTACCTCTTAAGAATTCAGAAAGTATGTCGGTGTCGAGAATTGCAGGTTTCATAAATCACATAGAGCGATCGAAAAGTTTAGCCCTTGTTTTATTTGTCTGTTTCAGGAAATCAGAATAATCTTTGCTACTCATATCGCTGAAAGCACCTGCAAACGAAAGAATTTTTTTTCGCAAACTTTCTTTCCGATCAGCATTAGGATTTAAAGAGTGAACGAATTGGTAAAGCTCGTCCAATCGGCTGGCCGGAATATCTTTTATTTCTTTTAGTATGGTATTTAATGTAAACATAGAATAAGTAAATTTTTATTCAAAGATACGCTAAAATCAAATGATTTGAAAGTTTTTACTGTTTTGTAATCAGTTTGCATTTTCTTTTTTTGTCATTAAGCACTAACACACTTGCTCAGTTTCAGTTTTCCGTCTATGGGCTTAAGGTAGTGAATTTGGATTTACATACCCATAATAATATTTCCAAATTTCATGAATATAATAAACAGCGGCAATCAAAGCTGAAAGAGCCAAAATACAAGTCAAGAGAAGTGTTGTTGTTTGTATGTTTTTAACTCCTTTAGTTTCTATGTTTTCTCTATTAAATTTTGCAACAAAGCCACCATTTTCAATAAAAACTTTTCCGTTAAATCTTATTTTATAACCAATTAGTGTATCTCCATCTTGCCAATCATTGTTTGTTTCTACATAATTCTCAGATATAAGATATGGAAGTATTAGTTGTAGTTCAATTGAATCGATGTCCCTTACTTCCATTATTGATAGCCTTAACTGCATACCTTCTAAATCTATTGAATTGGCATAGTTTAATTTATCAAATCCATTTGCGTTAATTAATTCATTAGCTACATTATTTAAACAGTTAAAACTGCATCGAGTTTTTCGTTAGCCACAAATTATTTTTGATTGTGATAAGGGTTCAATATCCTACAAAAAATCAAATAAATTCCTC
>JAHEYA010000126.1 GCA_023251855.1 Bacteroidota bacterium | reverse complement strand
TTTTTTTTAAAATTAAAATTTCCATGTCCATGAAATGGATGGAATAATTGGAAATAAGGATACTTGTTTTAATTTAGTTTGGTTCGTGTTTGCATCGTACTCTGTATAATAAAAAAATGGGTTGTGCCTGTTATAAGCATTGTATGCACCTAATTCAAAAATGCGTTCATATTTTTTCGAATGTTTATGAAATTGGATTGCAATATCAAATCGATGATAAGGTGCCATTCTGAAACTATTCTTTTCTCCATAATCATTAACAGTTTGCGAGTTGGTATATCCCGGAGCTCCCTTAAATGGATAAGGATTTTGCTCCCCTGCTTGGTAAGATGATAATGGCAAAGTGATTGCATTTCCTGTCCCATAAACCCATGTTGCTGATAAGCTGATACGATCACTCAATTTATAAATCCCAACAATGGAAAAATCATGCCTGCGATCATAACGGGCAGGAAATCTATTTCCAAAGTTTAATTCATCAAACTGCAACCATGTCCAGGAAAGTGTATAACCAACCCATCCGGTTAGTTTACCAAACTTTTTTTGGAAGAAAAATTCTGCTCCATAACTCTCTGCATTGCCTGAAGTAACTATATCTTCATAGGTAAAATCGGTTGAACCTTCTGTTGGATCAATATTTAAAAATGAAGCACCTTCTTTATACCCTATTATATTCTTCGATTTTTTATAGTACCCCTCCAGTGATACCATAAATGCTGCTTCTTTTATCTTAAGGTCTTTTGCCAAACCAAGTGCAACTTGCTGTGATTGCTGAGGTTTAATACGATCTGTAGCCGGCACCCACAGATCTGTTGGCAAACCAAATCCTGAATTAGATAATAAATGTAAATATTGATTCATCGTGGAATAGCACACCTTTACTGACAAATCAGGCCTTAATAAATATCGGAAAGAAATTCGTGGCTCCGGATTAACATAACTTTTTGTTCTCACATTAAAATTGCTTAATCGTGCACCTCCACTAACACGCCATTTATCATCTATTTTAAAATCGTCTTCCACATAAATTGCTGTTTCATAAGCATCAATATTTGTTTTTCTGCTCATATTGTCACTGGCATTTGAACTCTGTGATACCAACGCACTTGGCCTAAAGTAGTGATATGTTGCTAAAATACCTCCTTTGATAAAATGTTTCGGATTGGGAGAATAATCAATATCTGATTTTATTGAATAATCTCTGATACCGGAATAATATTTCAAATCATAAAAACCATTTGGAAAAGTTGCTTTATCCTGTATACCAAATAAAAAATCTGTAAAGATCAAAGACACATTTGAAAATATTTTTTCATTGATAAGATGATTCCAACGCAGGGTTCCTGTTGCATTTCCCCAACTTAAACTTGCATCATTTTGATAATCGGAATGAACATGATCTTCTAAATAAAATTTATCTTTACCAAAATAACCGCTTAAATACAATTTGTTTTTATAATCTAAAACATAGTTGAGTTTTGCATTCAGGTCATAAAAATAATACCCCGTTTTAACTCCATTAGTTTGAGATCTTATAATTGGCTGTGCTAATACATCAATATAAGTCCTTCTGGCTGATATAAGAAATGAGGCTTTATCTTTTAAAATAGGTCCATCAATTGTAAAGCGGGATGAAATTATCCCAATACCAACTTCTGCATGATATTTTTGTTTGTCACCATCTTTCATCTGCATTTCAATTACTGATGATAATCGTCCTCCAAAACGTGCCGGAAATCCGCCTTTCGTAAGCTCAACGCTTTTTAAAGCATCACCATTAAATAGTGAAAAAAAACCGAATAAATGGGTAGCATTGTATACGGTTGCATCATCTAAAATAATCAGATTTTGATCCGGGCCACCTCCTCGAACATAAATGCCACTGCTGCCTTCACTCCCTTTTTGAACTCCGGGTAATAATTGAATTGCCTTCAAAACATCCTTTTCTCCAAGCAAAGCCGGTAGATTTTTTATTTGTTCTACCGGAAGATCTATCTTACTCATTTGTACCTCATCACTTATTCTCTCCAGCTTATCTGCCGATACTTCAACCTCTTTCAGATCAATACTGCTTTCCAAAGGAATATCCAGTTGAACATTTTTATGCAGGTCTAACTTAAATAATTGAGTTTTATACCCAACAAATGTTACCATCAAATCAATAGAATCGGCAGGCAAGGTCAACGTATAAAAGCCATAGTTATTAGAAACAGCTCCCAGCTTAAGCTTTGGAACATAAATATTTACACCGGGTAAACTCTCCTTACTTCCTTTTTCACCAACATATCCCGAAATAGTATATTTAGCAGCTGTTTGAGCTCCCATTATAAAAAAATGAAAAAGAAAAAGAGTTGTTATGTAAAATGACACACTAGTTGTTTTCATCGTCAATGTGTTGATCTGAGCCTTATCTGGTAAAATATTTTTTAAAAAAATAATAGTGTAATTATAATTTGTTAGAAAGATATAAATTTAAAACAGGCTCTCTATATTAATTCAAAAATTATTGCAATAACTCTTTCTTTTATTTAATATTGTTCGCAATGAAAATCCTCATTAAAAATATAAAACAATTAGTTCAGGTGGAAGAGATTCCTCGATTGAAAGTTGCAGGGAAAGATATGAAAAATCTACCTTGTATTAATGATGCTTGGCTTGCAATTGAAAATGACAAAATTGTTGGATTTGGCAAAATGGCTGATTGGGAAGGCATTTCCGACTGGACAAATTTAACTGTAATTGACGCCACCGATAAATTAGTATTACCCTCATGGTGCGATAGTCATACTCATATTGTATATTCCGGTAGCCGTGAAGCTGAATTTGTTGATCGAATAAACGGATTAACCTATGAAGAAATTTTTCAAAGAGGTGGAGGCATTTTAAATTCTTCAAAAAAATTAAAAGATACTTCTGAAGATGAATTAGTGGAAAGCGCCTTGCTACGCCTAAATGAGATAATGCTTCAGGGAACTGGTGCTGTTGAAATAAAAAGTGGATATGGTTTGAGTGTTGAATCGGAATTAAAAATGTTACGTGTTATTAAAAAATTAAAAACACTTACACCTCTTGCAATCAAAGCTACTTTTCTTGGTGCACATGCCATTCCTTTGGAATTTAATGAACGTAAAGCAGATTATATTAAATTACTTATTAATGAGCTAATGCCTGCTATTGCTGCAGAGCAGCTAGCAGACTATTGTGATGTATTCTGTGAACAGAATTATTTTACAAAAGAGGAAACCATTGAAATACTTACTGCCGGCAAAAAATACGGCATGACTCCAAAAGTTCATGCTGAACAATTAAGCAATTCCGGTGGAACATTAGCTGGCGTTCAGTTAGGTGCCATTAGTGTTGATCACCTTGAATTTATTGGTGATGCAGAAATTGCTGCTTTAAAAAAATCAGAAACGATGCCAACTATATTGCCTGGTGCAGCATTTTTCTTAGGATTGCCATTTCCTCCTGCTCGTAAAATGATTGATGCTGGCCTCCCTTTAGCTATTGCAAGTGATTATAACCCTGGCAGCAGTCCATCCGGAAATATGAATTTAATGGTTTCCATCGCTTGCATACAATATAAAATGACTCCGGAAGAAGCTATTAATGCTGCAACCATTAACTCAGCTTATGCTATGGGGCTTAGTAAAACACACGGCAGTATTGCTATTGGCAAACAAGCCAATGTATTTATTACCAAAGAAATTCCGGGATATTCGTATATCCCATACTCATTTGGAAATACGTTAATAGAAAGTGTAATTTTGAATGGAAAAGTAATTAAATAATTATCAGTCTTTATGCAAACACCTTGATTCCTTTGCAAATAGCGTTATACGAAACAAAACAAATAAATCACCAGTAAACTAATGAACCAATGAACCAATTAATAGAGTGTGTTCCGAATTTTTCTGAAGGAAATGACCTAAACATTATTAAACAAATTACCAACGAAATTGAATCGGTTGAAGGTGTTAAACTGTTAAATGTTGATCCGGGTAAAGCTACTAATCGAACGGTTGTAACATTTGTAGGTATGCCGGAAGCTGTTATTGAAGCGGCATTTAAAGGAATAAAAAAAGCAGCTGAACTTATTGATATGAGCAAACACAAAGGTGAACACCCTCGTATGGGTGCTACTGACGTTTGTCCACTTATCCCCATTGCAGGAATTTCAATGGAAGAAACTGCTGAATATGCCAAAAAATTAGGCACAAGGGTTGGAAAAGAATTAAATATTGCCGTTTATTTATACGAAGCAGCGCAATCAAATAAAGTGCGCAATAACCTATCCGTTATACGTGCCGGAGAATATGAAGGGTTTTTCAAAAAAATAAAACTACCGGAATGGAAACCCGATTTTGGTCCGGCTGAACATTCAATAAAATCTGGCTCTACAGTAATTGGTGCCCGTGATTTTTTGGTTGCTTATAATGTCAATCTTAATACCACCTCCACCCGTAGGGCAAATTCTATTGCATTCGATGTTCGTGAAGCTGGTCGCGTAAAACGGGAAGGAAACCCTGTAACGGGCAAAATTGTTACAGATGCTAAAGGTAATCCTGTTAATATTCCCGGCTCTTTAAAATCAGTCAAAGCAATTGGTTGGTTCATTGAAGAATATGGTATCGCACAAATTTCAATGAACCTTACTAATATTAATACAACACCCGTTCACATTGCGTTTGACGAAGTTTGCAAAAAATCAAATGAACGCGGCATCCGTGTAACCGGTTCCGAATTAGTTGGCTTGATTCCGCTAAAAGCCATGCTGGATGCAGGAAAATACTTTTTAGAAAAACAAAATCGTTCAACAGGAATCTCCGAAAAAGAATTAATTAAGATCGCTATAAAGTCTCTTGGACTTGATGAACTAACCCATTTTAAATCCGAAGAACGTATAATTGAATATCTATTAACAGATAAAGCAGCAAATCGCTTAATAAAAATGGACCTAACAGCATTTGCTGATGAAACAGCCAGTGAAAGCCCAGCTCCAGGGGGAGGCTCTATTGCTGCATATGTTGGAACTTTAGGAGTTTCTTTGGGAACCATGGTTGCCAATTTATCATCCCACAAGCCAGGCTGGGATGAACGTTGGAAAGAATTTTCAGATTGGGCCGAAAAAGGACAATATTATAAAAATGAATTACTAAAGCTGGTGGATGAAGATACCAATGCTTTTAATAAAATTATGACTGCTTTTGGCTTGCCTAAAGCAACGGATGAAGAAAAAAAAATACGTACCTCTTCTATACAGGAAGCCACAAAATACGCTACTGAAGTGCCTTTTAAAGTGATGCAACTTTGCTATGATTCTATGTCCATTATCAAAGCGATGGCAGAAACAGGCAATCCAAACTCTGTTACTGATGCAGGTGTTGGAGCTTTATGTGCACGTTCAGCCGTAATGGGTGCATTCCTTAATGTAAAAATAAATGCAAAAGGATTAACAGATAAAGCCTTTGCCGAGCAACTTATTACTCAAGGAAGCATCTTAGAGAAGAAAGCTCAAGACTTGGAAACAGATATTTTGGCACTGGTAAGTAATAAAATCTCGTTATGAAATTAATTAATTACATAATTCTCGAAATCCGAAAACACCCTTTTTTTCGAAGAATTTTTTATTCATTTTTCTTTCGGCTGGTTTTACTCGATTTTAAAAAAAATTTATTTCTTCTTATATTTTGGATGCTTCTATTTGGAATGATCATGAATAAGATTGCACCCAATTATGGTGTTGCTTATCTTTTTATCGGTCCCGAATATTTACACAAAATCAGTTTTCTTTCTTATTTTCTTATTGGCTTTTCATGTGGTGGCTTTATAATGGCCTACAATATTGCCAGCTTTATTAAAAATGCCTACCGTTTCCCATTTTTAGCTTCGCTTCGCTTTCCATTTATGAAATATTGTTTGAATAATTTTGTATTTCCATTGGCATTTATTTCACTTTATTGTTTTCAAATATTTTTTTTCCTGAAAGATGAAGATATTATGTCAATCCCTGAAATACTTCTTATGATTACCGCTTTCATAGCTGGTATTGGACTTTTCCTTACACTTTCTCTCACTTATTTTTTTAAAGCAAATAAAGATATTTTTAAGCTTTACGGTATTCAAAATAATAGTAAAGTTGTAGATAAAATAAGAAAAAAAGTTATTACCGGGGAGCGTAACCCCAAGTTAATAACAGAATCCCGCGACTGGTATGTTGAAACTTATTTTAGTTCATTCAATAAAGTGCGCTTGGTTCGATCGGTCCAGCATTATAAAAAAGAAATGCTGAGAGCTGTAATAAAACGTAATCACCATGCTGCTTTCGTTTTTCAAATGATTGCAATTATCAGTTTACTTGTGTTTGGAGTTTTGGGCGAAATAAAAACCTTTGAAATACCTGCAGGTTCGAGTATTTTTTTATTGTTTACTGCATTTATAATGCTGTTTAGCGCCTTTTACAGATGGTGGGGAGGCTGGTCAATTACTGTTTTTATTATTTTTCTTCTTGCCTTTAATTTTATCCATAAAATTGATTTGTTATCAGTAGATCATGCTTATGGATTAAATTACAATACCACAAAAGCCGACTACAGCTATAATAGTTTTAAGAAAAATGATAAAAATTTTAATTGGGCTGAACAGGATATGCTTAAAACCTTAACTATTTTGTATAAATGGAAAGCAAAAAATTTCAACCCAAATGAGCCTCTCAAAAAACCTAAACTTGTATTTATCAATACCAGTGGAGGTGGTTTACGATCGTCTTTGTGGACATTCTACACCATGCAATATGTCGATAGCATACTCAATGGGAAACTGCTTCAACAAACTCAATTAATTACCGGATCATCAGGCGGAATGATTGGAGCAGCTTACATCCGTGAATTATACCTACAGAAACAACAACATAAAATTCGAACTTATTACAACAAAAAATATATAGAGAACATCTCTAAAGATATTTTAAACCCTATTGCCTTTAGAATTGCTACCAGCGAATGGTTATTTCCATTGCAAAGTTTTA
>JAHEYA010000125.1 GCA_023251855.1 Bacteroidota bacterium | reverse complement strand
AAACAACAAAATAACGAGTGTTATTAATGTTAAAACTTTAGAATTTCTCAATTTAAAAATGTTTAATAAGCGATGATAATAATTATAAAAGTACAACATTATTATTTCTAAAATGCGTAATAAGGCGAGATCATTATATACACCACCACACCTGTAATTGTAACGTATAGCCATATTGGATAACTCCAGCGCACTAATTTTTTATGTCGGTGGATGTAAATTTGTCCGCCCGGAAGCTGGGTTTTAAGTCCGTAATAAAAAGATAATAGTATCAATGGCAATACAACAGCTGCTAAAATAATATGGCTTATAAGAATTACCAGATAAGGTATCCGCAAAGGGCTATCCACAGGAAAAACAGCTTCTTTCATTAGCCAGTGATAAGTGATGTATGACAAAAGAAATACAGAGGACAAACCAAATGCTATGATATTTATTTTTTTATGAACTGCAATATTTTTTTGTTTGATCATATATAATGATAATAAGAGTAAAAGGCAACAAGTGCCATTGAGAAAAGCGTTTAGCTTAGGTAATTTGTAAACAAAAGATGGAATGGTTTCAGGAACAGGTAATATTTTTTTATTCAGTATAATAACTGCAACGAATACAATAATGGAAATAACCATTACTAATCTAAATACTAATTTATCATTCATACTACTATTAATTAAGGGTTACAGATAAAGGTTATCAAAAAGAAACTACTACATATTATTAAATTTTTTCTTTGCATTATCTTTTATAAAATACTCAGCCAACAGAACCTTTACGTCATCTATCAAGTTGCTAACAGCTTTGTTATTAGTTCCTTTATAGATTCCTCTAATGTGTTTTTCTTTATCGACCAAGATAAAAAATTCGCTATGAATAAATTCATCTCTGGTATTATTGCCGGTATCCATATTTAACAAATACCCTTTTTGAGCTAAATTATACAATTGTTTTTTATCACCGGTTACAAAATTCCATGTTTTAGTATCGGCATGTACCATTATTGCATATCTATTTAGCACCTGTACAGAATCGTTTTCAGGATTTACAGTATGTGATAAAATTTGAACCAAGCCATTGGTATAAGCAAACTTTTCCTGAACATGAATTAATTCAGTTGTCATTTTCGGGCAAGTAGTTTTACAAGTAGTAAAAAAATAATTGACTATATAAATTTTTTCATCGAACGATTTATTTGTAATTGTATCAGCATTTTGATTTACAAATTTAAAGGCAGGAACAACATGATATATAGTATCTTTTTTATTGGGTGCAAGCTCTTTTTCGCCATAAAAAGGAAGGTGAATAAAATTATGTTTTCCGGTTGTAAGAACTACATATAATACAGATGGAAATGAAAGGAGAAAAATCAGTATGAATAATTTATTTTTCACAAATTTATTTTTGAGCGGGAGCAATTTCTAATTAAAAGTACAAACAATAATGGCTTCACAATTTTGCGAAGCCATTATTAAACTATTTAAACCTTTAGATAAAAGATATTAATGGTGCTCTTCAGCTCCCTCACTTTTTTTTTCTTCTTCATGTGAAGCCCCCTCTTCGTGATGACCTGCAGCAGAATTAAGTTCGATCTTTTGTTTTACAATAAGTTCATCCATTTTGTTTTTATGAACACCACAATAAAGAGCTTCACCAATAATAATATAAACCAGATACAATATAAATGTTATATATGGTGCAAGAATGCAATATTTAAGGGCTTTCTTCTCATGTCCAAGATGCATAAAACTAAATACGATAAAAAATGCTTTACCGATTGTTAATCCGATAAAAATAATTTTCAAGGTGAAGGAAGATGTTCTATCTGCTTCTAACAAGCCTAATTTTCTGGCATAAGAACCAAGTAGAAGTTCTACGATTGTTACTACTAACATAATCCAAAATACGTTCCAAAGCTTTCTTCGTATTGGTTTTCCTTCTTCTTCGCTATGCTGAGCTAAAAGCTCATACTGTGGGAATTCATCGTGAAATTCTGACATATTAAAAAAAGTTTAAAGTTTAAAGTTTAAAGTTGTTCCTTGTTATTGGATTTTTTGATAATTTAATAAAATAGCGTTTCTGTTATAATAAATAGAAAAATGTAAATACGAATACCCAAACTAAATCCACAAAATGCCAGTACAATCCGGTTTTTTCGATCATTTCGTAATGTCCGCGTTTTTCATAAGTTCCTTTAATTACGTTAGAAAAAATGATAATATTGATGACCACTCCGCTGAAAACGTGGAAACCATGGAAACCGGTAATAAAGAAAAAGAAGTTAGCAAACACAGGTAAACCATATTCATTAACGGTCATGTTAGCGCCATAAACGGTTTTTTCAATCCATTTTCCATCTTCAAATACACTGCGTAAAGCACCATGATCGGTACCAACAATAAAGTGAAACCACTCCCATGCTTGTGAGCCAACGAACATTGCACCTCCAATAATTGTAAGAAACAACCAGATGGTTACTTTCTTTTTATCCTTGCGGTGACCGGCCTCTACAGCTAATACCATAGTAACAGAACTCATGATGAGGATAAGTGTCATTAAACCGACATAAGCTAAAGGAATATGTCCGTGATAAAAAGGAAAGTGAGTAAACACATCGCCAGGAATAGGCCATACTTCGGGATGTTTGTGACGCATAAAGCCGTATGCACATAATAATCCAGAGAAAGTTAAAGCATCAGAAACAAGGAAGAACCACATAAATAATTTTCCGTAACTAACGCCAAAGGGTGATTTACCGCCATTCCAGGCTGATTCTGAATCTGTTTCTGCGATTGCGTGACTTGACATATTTTTTCTAATAATTAATTATAAATAAGAAAATTATTTTCGGGTGCTAATATGCAAAATTTCATTGAAATGTTAACGAACAAAAATTAAAAATAAAAACAAATATATCCACAAAATATCCAAAAAGTGCCAAAAGATGGCACATAACCTGATTCCTAAAAGATTTTCTGAATTATATTTTTGTAGTAGCGATTTTACTAAAACTACCATTAAGGCCATAATACCAAATATCAAATGCGCCATATGCAAACCAGTAAGTGCATATAAATAGGAGCCGGAAACATTACTACTTCTTCCAGCAAAAAAAACTTTTTGGTCGACCAAAGCACCCCAAGCTTTAAATTGACATATTATAAATGCGACACCTAAAACTAAAGTAATAAGAGCGGCAATTTTTAAATTTTTAAAATTATTTTTTTTAGCAGAAGATAATGCCCAATTCATTGATACACTGCTACTGATAATGATAGCGGTACTTACATAAAACAATTGAGGCATTTCGAATTGTAACCACCCTCCCTTTCCCCAACTCACTACATAAGCACTTGTTAAAGAGGCGAAGATCATTATCATAGCAACAATAGAGAGCCAAAGCAATGGAAATGCAACTTTTTTGCGGGTAATATGTTTTTCTTCTGAAATGGATATTGAATTCATTTATTAAAAAATTTTCAATGAACCTGACTAACAAAGGCAGGTAACGAATTTGTTTTATTCAATCTTATTTACCAAACATTACAGCAAGTTGTACAACAGGCAAATAAACAAAGGAACCAAACATTAACTTACGGGCTGCTTCTACCGTACATTCTTTATATAGTATATAAGCCTGATAGATAAAAAATGCTCCGCAAAGCGATATTATGATCGCTGAAATAATGCCTGACATCCCAAATAGTACAGGAAACAAACTAATCGGCAATAAAAACAGTGTATAAACCAATACCTGAAAAGCACTACTTTTATCTCTACCACCTAACGAGGGTAACATCCGAAAACCTGCTTTTTTATAATCGTCATCGAGCACCCATGCTATTGCCCAAAAATGCGGGAACTGCCACATAAATTGTACAACAAATAAAATCCAAGCTTCAAAAGTAATATTACCAAAGCCGGAAGTACTGGCTACATAGCCCAACATTGGCGGGATAGCGCCAGGAAAGGCACCTACAAAAACTGCAAAGGGAGTATATTGTTTCAATGGAGTATAAACAACTACATATAAGATTAATGCGAGTGTTCCTAAAATACCACTCATAGGATTCATAAATATCCAAAGTATGGAAATGCCTAAAACACCCATGATGGTTGACAATGCAAACGATTCGTTGATACTCATTCGTTCCTGAGGTAATGGACGATTTTGAGTACGTTCCATTAATTTGTCAAGATTTTTTTCGATGATTTGGTTAAACCCGTTTGAAGCACCGGTAACCAAAAAGCCACCCAAAACGAGCAAAAGCATTTTTCCCCAATTCACCTCCCCTGAGCCAATAACAAAACCTATTGCGGCAGAGAATACGACCAAAGAAGCTAAGCGTAGCTTAACAAATTGGGCATAATCACGTACTTTACTCATTATAGTAAACGAATTTTGAGCGGTATTTATATTTTCGACAAGCAAATTTATTGATGCTTTTTGTAAGCGGGTACAATTTTACCAATTATTATGGTAACAAGAAAGGTAAAATTAAAATTTAGAGTGTTTCTAAATTATGGAATGCGATCAACTATAATTATTAGGTGCGTATTACGAATTACACAATTTTATTTCGCCCCTTTGGGACTTTACATTCATGGGCGTTCATATTACTACCAATGTTTCATCCCTACGGGATTAAACATTAAACAAACCATAGAGCGACCTAAAATTAATCGCAAAAGTCCAATTTGTCGAACACCCAATATTAACAGGTTTTACAGTGATTGTAAAAATTTGATGAGTGCATTTCTGTCGGCAAGAGACAGATTTTGCACATAATTTTTTCTACTCAGAGCTTCTCCCCCGTGCCACATGATGGCCTCCATCAAACTTCTTGCTCTGCCATCATGTAAAAAATTTTGATGCCCGTTTACCACCTGAGTTAAACCAATTCCCCATAATGGAGGAGTTCTCCATTCGTTTCCATTGGCGGAAAAAGTGGGACGATTATCCGATAATTCATCACCCATATTATGCAACAACAAATCAGTATAGGGAAAAATAATTTGGTTAGATAGTTCAGGAAACGCAACATTCACCTCTGTTTTCATCATAGCCGTGTGACATGAAGAGCATCGGGCTTGATGAAAAATTTGTTTTCCGCGGAGCACTTCTGCATCATCAGCATTTCTTCTGGCAGGAACTGCAAGTGTTTTCAGGTAAAACCCAATTGCATGGAGCAAACTGTCAGAAATTTCGACTTCATCATTAAGGTTATCGAATTGTGGCTGACCAAAGGAACTTTCCAGAGGGAAAATGTAGTTGGTAATTCCAATATCCTGATTAAATGCTAAGGCTGCTTGCTGCAATAGTGTGGGTGTTTCAGCCTTCCAGCCAAAACGGCCCAATGTAAGTTTTTGTTCTTTCACATTCCAAACATAATTGGGTTTTCCGGAAACTCCATCACCATTCAGATCATTTTCATCCTCATTCATTAAAATAGAATATTCGGAAACAGCTTCAAGCAAACCCAAACCAAAAACCGGACGAGCAACACGAGGTGAAATCATTAAACCAGAAGGCAAAGTGGTATAGGGGTTTACAATTGTGTAGGTAGGATATTGTAACTGATAAGGTAGGCCATCTGCAAAATAAAATGTTTGATCAGCATATGAAATATTCACTCCAGCTTCCGGTTGAAAACCAAAGATAGCACGGTGTTGCAATTGGGCACCAAATCCGGTAGCAGGTTTTGGACCACCATGTTCATCCATTCCTTGTTCGCTTGTTCGAAAAAGCAGAGAGACCATTTGTTCTCCGGGAAGAGGTGGTTTACCTCTTCCATCACCAATGTGACAGGATACACAGGAGTTACTATTAAAAATGGAGCCTAATCCTGGACGAAATGTTGAGAGTGCTCCAACAAATTGAAATTCGAAAACAGCGTCACCAACATCATGCACTGCTAATTTATTTCCACTTATATATGGGAATTCGTGTGCGAATGAGCGTGCACCTTCATCAAATACTGTTTGTTTTCCTCCACTCAGCCATTCATTATAATCACTTTCTTTTTGAATATCTGGTTTTCGGCAAGCATGAAAGCAAATAATAAGAGAAATGATTACAAAAAAAGTAAGTACAGCCTTTTTTTTCATTTTAATTAATGTGAGACTGCACAAATGTAAGGAGGTTTGTTTCTAATTCCGTTTTCAGGGAATTAATTGCAATCATTGCATTATTTATCTGGGTGGGCTGTTGTGAAATTGCCTGTCCGAAAGGGACAGTAATATTTTGCAAAGATTCAAGTGCAGTATTTATTTTTGTTTTTATCATTCCATCAAGTGATAAATTATAATGGCGAACTAAATCTTCCAAACCTCTGCCATCAGTAGAATATTTTCCTAAATAAACATTCTGCACACTTTTAATATTATTAGTAAAATCAGTAATTGAATTGAAAGAGAATGGTGATTCTTCCAATGAAGGATTATTGTGTACAAGCGGTTCATTTAATTTTGAATTTGCCACTTCGTCACAAATACCTGCCATGGCGTTAACCATTTCTTCAAATGCAGCACGTTGTGTAGTATAAGTGGTATTTCCGGTACCTGCGGGTGTAAATATGGTTGAATAATTTCCTGTTATAGAAGAGTTCCAGCTTGTTGCCAATGCAGAGGCAAGTGTTTTCAGGTTTACAGAAAGAGCTTTCAGATAGTCGATTTCGCAAAGGGTAAACTGGTTGGCAGTTTTGTTTCCTTTTTGTCCAAACAATAGATATTCGATAGGATGAAATCCTTTTAGGGCATCTTCCAAGCTATCAATATATCCTGAAGTAAAGCTTGAACCCGAAGCAAGCACAGAATCGAGACGAGAAAATGGAACAGGCCAGGTATCAATACGAGGATCAATATTATTAGTCACTACAGGACCAAACAAAAAACCTTCGGAAGATTCCCAGGCTGAACGAGAATCACGCCATAGCTGTTTACAAGCATCTAAATTAGGGTCGGTGGTTGAGGTTTGCAAGGTGTTAATTGACTGATAAAGTAAATCAATTTTTGTTGCAAGATCATCATATGTTGCTTGAGAAACA
>JAHEYA010000124.1 GCA_023251855.1 Bacteroidota bacterium | reverse complement strand
GGGACCTCACATCTTAACAAAAATATTGATCAAAAGATAAAGCTCTACAAAGATGCCGGTATGAAAGTGTACTTGGGTGGAACACTATTCGAAGCTTTTGTGGTTAGAGGCATGTTTAATGATTATATAAAATTACTCGATAAATTGAAGCTGAATTGCGCTGAAGTATCTGATGGTTCAATTGTTTTACCACATGATAAAAAATGTGAATACATTCACACTCTTGCTAAAAATTTTACTGTATTATCAGAAGTAGGTTCAAAAGAAGCCGGTATCATTATTCATCCTGCCAAATGGACTTCCATGATGAAAAAAGAGCTGGATGCTGGTTCCTGGAAAGTGATTGCAGAAGCACGTGAAAGCGGTAATGTTGGTATTTATCGTGCCAACGGTACTGCTCATACCCTATTGATCAATAAGATACTTGCCAAGGTTGATAAAGACAGTATTTTATGGGAGGCTCCGCAAAAATCACAACAGGTATGGTTTCTGAAATTTTTAGGACCAAATGTAAATTTGGGAAATATCGCTTATGATGATGTGATACCTTTGGAAACTTTACGTTTGGGATTAAGAGGAGATACTTTTTTTAGCTTTCTGCCTGATGAATTAAAGAAGGATATAAAGAAATAATCAAAATTATTTTAATTAAATTAAAACTATACATAAATTTCATAATAACTTATAAATGAAAGAGATATCAGTTTCAGAATTAAAAACTTTAAAAGATACAAATTCCGATTTTCAATTGATTGATGTCAGAGAACAACATGAGGTAGATATTTGTGAAATAGGCGGTGAACATATTGTAATGGGAGAAGTAATGGACAACCTAGATAAGATATCAAAAACCAAACAAGTTATCGTTCATTGCCGGAGTGGTGCTCGTTCCGGTGCTATCTGTAAAGCATTAGAAGCAAAAGGATATACAAATGTGTATAATCTAAAAGGTGGTATCATTGCCTGGGCAAATGAAGTAGATACTACTCTTGCCAAATATTAGGAGCATATTTCCTAAATTAAACTTTCAACTTATAAACTTTGAACTTTCAAACTTTGAACTCTCTTTATGTTAGAACTTTTTAATCACATTAGGCATCTCGACTTCGAATGGCTTTTCCAGAATTATAACAATACCATTTATTTAATATTATTTTTAGTCATTTTTATCGAAACAGGACTGGTAATAATGCCTTTTTTACCTGGTGATTCGCTATTATTTACAGCAGGGTTATTTGCCCGTTTGGGTTATTTGAATATAACTTACCTCCTCTTGCTATTATTTGCCGCTGCCATCATAGGCGATAATGTAAACTATTGGGTTGGTCGCAAAATTGGACTCAAGGTACTTCATATGAAATTCAGAGGGAAAAACATTGTAAAACAAGAGTATTTAGACAAGACTCATTTGTTCTACGAAAAATACGGTCCTAAAACCATTATCATGGCTCGATTTGTACCCATTGTAAGAACATTTGCACCTTTTGTTGCCGGTGTTGCCGAGATGAATTATAAAAAATTCTTTTCGTTTGATATACTTGGCGGTTTGCTATGGATATTCAGTTTAACATTTGCAGGTTATCTTTTAGGTGAGATTCCTTGGATCAGAAAAAATATTGAATTGGTAGCTTTGGGAATTATTTTTATCTCTATACTTCCTATCATTATTGAGGTTGCTAAAGCAAAAATGAAAAAATAATTCTTACATCAGCACTATTCTTCACCCCTCTCCTTCGGAGAGGGGCAGGGGGTGAGGCTAAAAACAATGAATACCATTTACGGACTTATCGGTAAGCCTCTCACCCACTCTTTTTCAAAGAAGTATTTTACTGAAAAGTTTGAGAAGGAAAATATCAGCGATTGCGAATACAATCTTTACCCAATTGAACAGATTGACCAATTACCTCAATTAATTGCTGATAACACTACATTACGTGGATTAAACGTTACTATCCCCTACAAAGAGAGCATAATCCCTTTTTTAGACGACTTGGATGAAACTGCAAAAGCTGTTGGTGCGGTGAATTGTGTTAAAGTAAAAAGAAGGGAGCCCCTCCCAACCTCCCCTATGGGGAGGAGTTCCAACACACCTGCCGATACTGAAATTTTTTCAATGGAAAAACCTCCTCCCCAGAGTTTATCCCGACAAAGGAGGGGGGGAGGCAAGGAGGGGCTTTTAATAGGATATAACACTGATGTATATGGGTTCAGGCAATCTATAAAACCATTTCTGGAGATGCAACATGAACAAGCATTGATATTAGGTACAGGTGGTGCTTCAAAAGCCGTTGCATTTGTTTTAAAGGAGATTGGTATTGATTGTTATTTTGTAAGCAGGCAGAGGCAACAAGAGATAAACAATAATTTATTTTTATATGAAGAGCTTAACGAAAACATCATTAATGCTTTTAAATTGATTGTAAATACTAGTCCTGTTGGAATGTACCCAAGTATAAACGAAGCGCCTGAAATCCCTTATCAATACATTAGTCCGGCTCATTTATTATATGATTTAGTTTACAACCCTGCCGAAACTGAATTTTTAAAACGCGGCAAATCACAAGGAGCAACAACAGTTAATGGCTTATCTATGCTACACCAGCAAGCAGAAGAAGCCTGGAGGATTTGGAATTTACCATAAATGAATTGCCTATATTTATGAGTAATGATGGTACAAGCCGACCATTATAAAGAACACCCAAGTAAAATTTTGAAAAAATTTGTTTCTATATTTAGAAACTTTATTATCTTTGTAACGTTCAACAATTAAAATTACTGATGAGATATTTTGAAACAAGATTTATGGAAGAAGCGAATGAGTTTATTGCCGAACTTGACCAAAAGACCATCAAAAAAATCTTTTACAATATTGACCTTGCTGAGCAGACAAATGACCCCAAACTCTTAAAAAAACTTCAGAATGATGTTTGGGAGTTTCGGACGAAATACCTAGGACTACAAATCAGACTTCTTGCTTTTTGGGATAAAACTGACAATAAAGAAACTTTGGTTATTGCAACCCATGGTTTCATAAAGAAGGTTGACAAAGTCCCTGCGAATGAAATTGATAGAGCATTGAGGCTAAAAGATAAATATTTCTATAATAAACAAAAAAAATAATCATATGGCAACTAAAGAAATCAAGACCTATTCGCTTGCCGAAATGAAGGACAAGTATATTGGCAAAGTTGGAACAACTCACCGTGACGTATACGAATACGAACTTCGCATGGACGTATTAGGGAAAATGATTAAATCTGCTCGACAAGAACGCCATTTGACACAAGAAGAACTTGGCAAAATAGTTGGTGTTCAGAAAGCCCAAATTTCCAAACTCGAGAGCAGCGCTAACAGTGCAACAATTGATACTATTTTAAAAGTATTCAAGGCACTAAAAGCGGAAATAAATTTTAATGTAAAACTTGAAAACAATTTTGTTAAACTCGTTTGACAAAAAAGAAAACCTCAAATTAATGGCTTATCTACGCTCCACCAACAAGCAGAAGAAGCCTGGAGGGTTTGGAATTTACCGTAAAATTGATTTGTGTATATTTGTTGTTGGGGCAATGCGTGTAATGTACCACACTATATTTAAAAGCAAAATAAAATGGAACACAACGTTGACAAATCAAAATTTGAGATTTATAAAAACATCTCTAACGAGCTCCATATTGCTATTAAAAGAGAGAATGTAGAAGTAATTGAAAAAATAGTTAGACAGTTTGGCGACATAGAAAACGTGCCAGATAAATTTTTAACAGCGGGCATTTACTTACAAAATTTAGGGAACAATAAACATATGCTTATAAGTCCTGAGGAAGAAGCAAGGGAAGTAGAAATAAATAAATTACGTTTTAATAATACTTAGTAAAAAAATGAAAAAAATATTTATTATTCTTTTTCTTGGACTAACTTTTTCAAAGGCAAGTGCACAAAGTATGACTATTGATCAAACTTTAGAATACATAAATAAAAAATGGAAATTATTTGGTGAGTATGAAACATATCATAAGTTTCAATTAAAAGATGATTTTCTTTATTATAATAATTCTCCAATTGCAAGTTTGAATGATGTTGAAATAGAAGATAAATTCTATTTCGGAATGAGCAAGGAAGTCTATGTCGTTGCGTTCTATTATAAAGATGTGTTAAAGAAAAAATATACTCCCATTTATGATTTAGGAGGTGGAAATACTGTTTCATCCGAAGAAATAGCTTTTGAGAAGTGGACATTTAAATTTGAAGATGAAAATTTAGGAGTAGTGAAAGCTTTTCAATCTTTACAAAAACTTGTTATCAAACAATATCCAAAGGCAAATGACCCATTTAAAAAATAAAAATATTGAATTTTTTATAACAGGCCAAGAGAAAGCCTGCCTATAACTAGGAGATTTACGAAAATTTTTTATTGGGTTCATCCTCGCTAATTTTCAAGAGCCAACTGAAACCCCCAATTAAAAACTTCGTAAATCTCTAAGGCGTTAGGTACAATTTAAAAAAATGGACAAGTTGGAGAATTATTAAAAAAAAACTACTGATACTGGCATCAAATAAACGATTTGCGTCTATTTCACCGTTAGTGGTAAACCTTAAAGACATAAATAATGGACGAAATAAATTTGACACAATGGTGGACAGCAATAGACGAAAGTTGGAAAAAATTATTTAAACATAAGCTTTGCATTACTTCTGAACCAACCTTCCAACAGCTTCGACAACTTATTTCTTCGGATGAACTTTATTGCGTTCTTGAAACGGATATTAATGACCTCAAACCAATTGAAGTGTTCACTCGGCTGAAAAAAGTGGACCTAATGGGCACAAAGAATATTCAAAGTATTACTCCATTAATAAACAACGTGAACTTGATTCACTTAAATATTGCAGACACTAAGGTTAATAATATTGAAGCTTTAAGCTTATTTCCAAAACTTGAAGACCTTTTTCTTTCCGACTATGTAGTCAACTTAGACAGCATAAGTAATTTAGCCAATTTAAGACGGCTTTTTTTCAGAACCTCAAAAGCAATTGAGTCTTTGGATCCACTCTCTAAATTGACGGAACTGGAAGAACTTGCTATTAGTGACAGTATTACTAACCTTCAACCTATAGACAAACTAATGAAATTAAAAAGATTAGTAGGTTATGGAATTTCTAAAGCGGAAGAAAACAGATTTCAATCTCTTCATCCAAATACTGAATTAAATTGTGGATCAACAGCAAAAAAGGAAATGGAACGAATAACTTCAAAAATTGACAAAATTGACTTCAGCAAATTTTATAAAGATTATTAACTTACTGTAAACGAGTATAAAACCATAGACTGGCCATCCTAATGAAACAACAAAACGCCATACAACTGTGTGAATATAAAAAGGAAGAACCTTAAGACAGTGAGTTGTCCCATAATTTGAGACAACTGAAAATGCTAAAGAGCCACAAAGGCAATACCTAACCTCGCAACAATCATGATCAAAGCAACCAACATTCATAAATCATACGGAGTTTTAAATGTATTAAAAGGGGTTTCCATTGATATTCAAAAATCGGAGATTATTTCAATTGTTGGTGCTTCAGGAGCCGGTAAAACTACATTACTTCATATTATTGGTACTCTAGATAGGGCCAACAGTGGCACATTAGAGATAAACGGAACCAACATTTCCTCTTTAAGCGATAAAAAGTTAGCTGATTTCAGAAATAAAAATATTGGTTTCGTTTTTCAATTTCATCATTTATTACCTGAATTCACTGCTCTTGAAAACGTTTGTATTCCTGCATTTATAGCAGGTACTTCCAAATCAGTAGCTGAAGAAAAAGCAAAAGAATTACTTTCTTTTTTAGGATTAACTGAACGTATGAGTCATAAACCCAGCGAACTATCCGGTGGTGAACAACAGCGGGTGGCAGTTGCGAGGGCTTTAATAAATAATCCTGCTGTGATATTGGCTGATGAGCCTTCTGGGAATTTAGATTCGGCAACAGCAAAAGAATTACATCAATTGTTTTTTACACTTCGTGAAAAATTTAATCAAACATTTGTAATCGTTACTCACAATGAAGAGCTTGCTAATATGGCCGATAGAAAGCTGGTGATGAGGGATGGCAATATTGTCTGATCAAATTATTACCTTTATGTTCCATTTAGGATTTAGGATTTAGGATTTAGGATTTAGGATTTAGGATTTAGGATTTAGGATTTAGGATTTAGGATTTAGGATTTAACATTTTTTAATTTAACATACAACATTTATAATTCAACATTTCCATTATGTCAAAAGGATTTTATACAGTACCTGTTCCGGTAAATGAACCTGTAAAAAGCTATGCTCCGGCTAGCCCGGAACGAATCGCAATTAAAGCGATGTTAAAAGAATTACGTTCCAAAGAACTGGATATCCCTATGTATATTGGTGGTAAGGAAGTGCGCAGTACTGATAAAATTCGCCTTGCTCCTCCTCATGATCACAAACATACCTTAGGTCATTTTCATAAAAGTACTAAAGACCATGTAAAACAAGCTATTGATGCAGCTTTGGCAGCCAAACCAAAATGGGAAGCATTGGCTTGGGAACATCGCGCAAGTATTTTCTTAAAAGCTGCCGAGCTAATTGCCGGTCCTTACCGTGCAAAATTGAATGCAGCAACTATGTTGGGACAATCAAAAAATGCGTTTCAGGCGGAAATTGATTCTGCTTGCGAGTTGATTGATTTCTTGCGTTTCAATGTGTTGTACATGACAGAAATTTATAAACAACAACCTCCTGTTGCAGGCACCGGTTTTGGTGTTTGGAACCGTGTGGAACAGCGACCATTAGAAGGTTTTATCTATGCATTAACTCCATTTAACTTTACCGCCATTGCAGGTAATTTACCTACTTCCTGTGCCATGATGGGAAATGTAGTAGTTTGGAAACCATCTAATACACAAGTATATGCAGCAAATGTGCTGATGGAAATATTTATGAAAGCCGGAATACCGGATGGTGTTATCAATTTAATTTATCCTTCCGGACCGGATGCTGCTGATGTTGTTTTTTCACATCCTGATTT
>JAHEYA010000123.1:3047-7059 GCA_023251855.1 Bacteroidota bacterium | reverse complement strand
TTACAATAATATTTTATTCATTAACATCTATTTCCTTTTCCTTTAAATGTATCCCAAAATTTTCTAATTCTTTTAAAACCGGTTCATAAATTTCCTTATGAATAGGAATAACAACGCCTTTAATAGAAATTTGATTTTGTAAAATTAATTTAGCTGCTATTGCAACAGGTAAACCTACGGTTTTAGCCATGGCTGTATAAACAGGATCATCTCCTTCAACACAAAGTGAAGATTGAATTTGTTTTCTTTTTCCGTTTAAAGTAAAATCAAATTTATGAAGCATTACAATCATGTCATGGTCTTCCGGCTTAAGCCCTAATTTTTGCTCCATTATTCGCTGTAATATTTGAGCTGGTGTGGCATTGGGTATGCCCACGTTGGTATCATCAAAAATTCCTAACCATCGCAAACGCTCCATGGTTGGAGAATCTAATCGTATTCCACAATGGTAAGCCAGTTTTAAATCAACAGAATCATTTTTTCTATAAATGAGAAATGAATTGGTAAAATCTTTGTAGGTCATGTGCTCAGTATTTTCCATAACAAAGGAATCATCCGTCATACCTAGTTGTACCAAAATATCCCAAGCTTTACAAAAGCCTGGTTTGCGAAGCGTACCACGATACATGGTTTTGATATTTTGCAAACCATATAACTCGCGATATTTTAATGAGTCGCGATTGGCATAGCCCTCAAATTCTCCGTATTCATCAACATGTAAAATTTCTATTCTGCTAAAAACCTTATGATACGGAATATATTTATACTCTCCCTGGTGCAAAAATTTAACGCCTCCTTGTCCGGCCAGTACTACATTTCTCGGATTCCAAGTAAATTTATAATGCCAGGGATTATCATCACTTTTAGGAGCAATTAATCCTCCGGTAAAAGTTTCAAAACCTTCTAATTGAATTTCTTTATCACGTAATTCATCAATTATTTTCATCGCGCTCATGTGATCAATACCCGGATCAACACCAATTTCATTTAGAAAAATAATTCCCGCATTTTTTACTTCAGCCTGCATTTCTTGCATTTCTTTAGACACATACGAAGCTGTAATAAAATTTTTCTTAAACTTTAAACAATCTTTTGCAATGGTAACATGCATGTGTGCAGGAAGCATTGAGATGATAAGATCTGCTTGTTGAATAGAAGCTTCTCTCAACGCTTGATTATTTGAATCAAATAAAACAGCTTCTGCATTGGGGTGATTCGCAATTTTTTGTTTTGCATTTTCTAAAGAAATATCCCCTACTTTTATTTTCCATTGTTCTTTGGCAGCATGATTTAATAAATATTTTATTAAATATGAAGAGGATCTTCCTGCACCTATGATTAAAATGTTTTTCATTTATGAGAGAAAATTTATTCTTTCTGTGGCGTATTTATGTTACTCACATTTTTGAAACCGTATAGCCTCACTAAAATGAACGGTGCTACTTTGTTGATAAGAACCCCCACCTACATATTCTTCAGAATATGTGAATTCTCTATATCGGCACCATTTATCCCCCGGCATTTTATAAAGTATAATTCCTGTATGGTACCTACTTAATGGAACACCAAGTTCATTTTTGGAAATAGAATAATCAGGATATAGCATGGCAGTTTTTATTATTTTTTCTATTCCTTTTAATTGTTTTTTAGCAATACTTTCTGCTTTTTCATCATGGGATAATCCGGAAGGAAAGGAATAGTTAGGAGCCGTTTGATCAACCTTTTCCCAGAGCTCATCTAACTTTTTATCAAGTGGATCAAAAAAATTAGCAGGGATTGTTTTGCCTGCAGCAGTATACTTTGGTTCAAGATTTTTGGTAATGTCCGCTTTACCTTTGGGCAGGTCATATATTAGGTTATATGCTATGTTACCACTGGGAGATAACCAACCTTCATGACTGAGACCTTTTATTGCATCGTCTATAAGTCCTAAATAAAAATCTAAATCTTTATCCATTGATTTTTTGATTGAATTAGAAACAATTGAAGGTGCCGCAGATGCTGTTCCGCAAATTAATTCAGGTTTGCAATAATAGTCTGAGCTTGGATTATTTTTTAAACCAGGATATTCGTTTTTACAAATGCTATCTATAGTTTTTAGCTGAACAAGATATTTATCACCTAAATTTTGATTATACTGGTTGATCCAAGCATTGCTACCGGCCTCTTCAAAAGCATTGTCAAAATAGTCTATAGCTTGTTTATAATCTTTTATTTTTTGATAAAATTCTTGAATTTTTTGTTTGTCTCCAGAAGCATCCATTGTATTTCCGCTACTGCTTGTATTTGAATTAGATTCAGAATTTGAATTAGTATTCTTGTCTGTTGATTTTTTTTTAGCAGGTAATTTTATGTTAGAAGGAACCTTAATATTAATTTGTGAATAAAGAGTACAAGGAAAGTTACAAATTGTTACAAATAGAAAAATGGTAATTATTTTTTTTGTCATGGGTTTGGGGTATTAGATTATTATTTTATCAAAATTATTATATCGAGTTATTTAATCCAAATTAAATCAATTAGCGCTTCTCTTCACAAACTCTCCATATCCTTTATTTACAAAGCAATGATTATTTTCAATCACGACTTTTCCTCTGTGTAAAACAGTTTTCACTTTTCCTGTTAGTTCCCAACCTTCATAGCCCGAATAATCCACATTCATGTGATGCGTTTTAGCAGAAACGATATGTTTTTCTTTTGGGTCAAAAATTACCAGATCCGCATCGGCACCCGGAGCAATACTTCCTTTTTTAGGAAACATACCAAATATTTTTGCAGCATTGGTTGATGTTACTTCAACAAATTTATTTGCGCTGATGCGGCCTTTGTTTACCCCTTCTGAAAACAATAATTCCATACGGTGTTCAATTGCAGGATGGCCATTAGGGATTTTTGAAAAATCATTTTCGCCCATTAATTTTTGTTTCCACATAAAAGGACAATGATCTGTTGCTACTAACTGAACCAAACCTTGATTAATACCTGCCCATAATGCTTCTTGGTCTTTCTTTTCTCTCAATGGCGGACTCATTACCCATTTGGCAGATTCAAATCCTTTATCGTATAAAGAAGCGTCAATCACTAAATATTGAATGCAGGTTTCAGCATACACTTGTTGATTGCGGAAAGTAGCTTCACGTATGCGATTGAGTGCACCCTCGCATGTCATGTGTACGATATAACCTTTTTTTGATCCCGTTTGATTGAGTAAATCCGTAAATCGACCTGATGCTTCTGCTTCTGTGATTTCAGGTTGTGATAAGTAATGGTAAAGTGGAGAAAGTTTTCCTTCTGCTTTGTGTTTAGCCACTAAATAATCTATCATATCACCATTGGTAGCATGTGTTGTAACAAAACCTCCGTATTTTTTTACTTCGTTCATCAAGCCAACCATTTGGCGATCGTCAACCATCAAAGCTCCTTTATATGCCATAAAAGTTTTAAAAGAAGTGATGCCATCTTTCTCAATAATGTCCTTTATTTCTTTTTGAGTATGCTCATTAAAATCGGTTACAGCCATGTGGTATGAATAATCACAAAGGGCATTGCCTTTTGAGCGACCGTTCCATTCATCCAATGCCGAACGTAAAGATTTGCCTTGTGTTTGCAACACAAAATCAATTACCATAGTTGTTCCACCAAACAGAGCAGCACGGGTTCCTGTTTCATAATTATCGCTTGAATAAGTACCCATAAAAGGCATATCCAAATGCACATGCGGGTCAATGCCTCCAGGGAAAACCATTAGGCCTTTAGCATCGATTATTTTTTCAGCTTTTGCATTTAAGTTTTTTCCAATGGCAGAAATGGTTTCACCTTCGATAAAAATATCTCCGGTAAAGTTATCGGTAGCTGAGATAATTTGAGCATTTTTGATTATGATTGACATCCTGTTTTTTCAATGTTTAAAGTTTGTAAGTTCAAAGTTAAACGATTGTATCAAATATGCCTATATTCTTATTCTAATTTGAAGCATGAATTACCAATTTCCGGAAATTATGTTTTTTATTTT
>JAHEYA010000123.1:0-3037 GCA_023251855.1 Bacteroidota bacterium | reverse complement strand
TTTTGGATAATATCAACAAAGTAAATGCCTGCATTTAATGCAGAAACATCTATTTCATTTATGCCATTATTTTTTTCTATCATTAATTGAAGCATAGAATTATAAATTTTTAGAGAATAATTATTTAATGACCGATCAAACTGAATTGTTACTTTATTTTCTGTAGGATTAGGATAAAGTTTGAAAATTAACGATTCAGGATAATTAATATTGCTGATAGGAGAATACTCCTCAATAATAATAGGATTGCTTGAAAGAGGAAGCGGTATAAGTGCAACATCAAGTGTATCCATATTGCCATAAATATCGGTAACAATTTTTGGTCCTGTTAAATACCACGGTAACGAATCCAAGCCCCATAATACTTCAGTAGGGTCTCCATCTTTCCATATCCGAATATTTCCATATTGAAAAGCAGAATCGGTTGAAAAACTTTCTGCAGAGGCAGAATCTATTTCTCGAAACTTAGATTCTAATAATTTTAAAGTATAAACGGATAATTTAAGATGCCTGTAACCAGACCCTTTCTCCAATAGAGAAGAAGAACCTATGCCACTTATTGAATCTCCTTGCTCATCGTAAAAGAACATAGAAATATTTTCAGAAAGTCCCCAAGCATAAAACTTAGCATAGTTGGCTGCTTGTTCTTCTTCGCTAACATAAGGGAGCGGAAGATAAAAACTATTTATACCACTAGTCGGGCTTCCATGATATATACCCCACTCTGTAACCCACGTATTCCAATTTATTCCTAAAGAATCTCTTTTTCTATCAATCATACGAGTTTGAATTCCCATATCATTATCAAAATCAAACGGTTCAGTTCTTGGTTCATTCACATGAATGTTTGCTATGTCAATATAATTTTGACCATAAGTAAAAACTGAATCCCAATACATAGAATCCGCTTCATGATCCCACCCCCCATTAAGAATACTACGTTCACTACAAGCTGATTTAATTGCAGTAGCTGTTATTCTAATATCTCTTAAATAATCTATAGCTGTATAATTTGTACAGCCCTGATACCAGGGTTCATTTGCAAATTCCCAAACCCTTATTGGATTTATTAATCCAGGCATATCACTTATTCCATCGCCATCATATCGTTCAACAGTTTTTCTGATAAAGTTGATATACGTTACAGTATCTTCATTACAAATAGGCCCCGTTTTTCCGTTATTTACCCAATACATTGCAGACCCAGTAAAAAGTGGACACATTGTGTTAGAATCATTACATTCCATTGCAAAATCATTTTTCACATCTATTGTTCCTAACACATGTATATTATTTAAGTCGGCATATTTCATAATCGTATCGTATAGCTGAAAAAAATATTTTCCGGAATCAGGCTCTATCATTCCCCAGCTAAAGCTTTCAGGAGAACGCATAATATAGCCCCCTAATTGACGGGCTATTACAAAATAGTTTTTCATATTGATTGAAGCCACTTTTAATGCATTTGAGAATAATAAAGAATCAGAATATAAATACAAAACACTAGTGGTATCAACTATATTAATGGCAGTATTCCCTAGTCCAAGTGGACCCATAGCTCCTTGAAACAAACCAATTCTACCCGTATCTTGTGATAGCTTTAGATCTTTCAACCATTGTGCGGCCTTTGCAGCAGTTACAGTTTCACTAAAAGTGGTATCGACTTGAGCAAATGTATTTTTTGTAAATACAGAAATAATAATTAATAGATAAATTTTTCTCATCATTTTTAGAATTAGACCCTCAATTATTTTATAGTAGTTTGGGTAAATATAGATAAAATTGATATATAATAAAATACTGAAAAGTATGTATATTGCAGCTCGATTTTAACTCATAAATATGACTGAAACCAAAGAAAAGAAAAGCGAGCTTGAATTCAATAAAAATGAAGATGCCAATAAACAATTGCTCACTAAACTCAAGCAAAAACGTGAAGCCGTTTATTTAGGTGGAGGAAAAGATAAAATAGCAAAGCATCACGAAAAAGGAAAAATGACTGCACGTGAACGTGTAGCATATTTAATAGATAAAAATTCTCATTTTTTAGAAATTGGAACTTTTGCCGGTGATGAAATGTATGCCGAACATGGAGGTTGTCCTTCTGGGGGAGTGGTTACAGGCTTAGGGTATATTAAAGATAGATTATGTGTGATTGTTGCCAATGATGCAACAGTAAAAGCCGGAGCTTGGTTTCCCATAACAGGTAAAAAGAATTTACGTGCCCAGGAAATTGCAATGGAAAATCGCTTGCCTATTATTTATTTGGTTGATAGCGCAGGAGTATATTTACCCATGCAAGATGAAATTTTTCCGGATAAAGAACATTTCGGAAGAATTTTCAGAAACAATGCGATTATGTCTTCTTCGGGAATAATACAAATTTCTGCCATTATGGGAAGCTGTGTTGCCGGTGGAGCATATTTACCCATTATGAGTGATGAAGCCATGATTGTAGAAGGAACAGGCTCTATTTTTCTTGCAGGTTCTTATTTAGTTAAAGCTGCCATTGGAGAAAATATCGACAATGAAACCTTAGGTGGCGCCACTACACAATGTGAAATTTCGGGTGTTACAGACTACAAATGCAAAAACGATAAAGACTGCTTAGATCGCATAAAAAATATTATTGATAAAATTGGCGAAAATCCTAAAGCAGGTTTTTCAAGAGCAAAAACGCAAGATCCAAAATTTGACGAAAGTGAGTTGTATGGCATTATTCCAAAAATGCGTACCGACCAATACGACATGTACGAAGTAATAAAACGTTTGGTTGATAATTCAGAATTAGAAGAATACAAAGAAGGTTTTGGAAAGAGTATTATTTGCGGATTGGCTCGTATTGATGGTTGGGCAGTGGGCATTGTTGCCAACCAACGCAAAGTGGTAAAAAGCAAAAAGGCGAAATGCAGTTTGGCGGTGTTATTTATTCTGACTCGGCAGATAAAGCTTCACGCTTTATTATGAACTGCAATCAGAAAAAAATTCCATTGGTATTTTTGCAAGATGTAACCGGATTTATGGTAGGTTCAAAATC
>JAHEYA010000489.1 GCA_023251855.1 Bacteroidota bacterium | reverse complement strand
TAACATCAATCTTATTGCTGGCAGGTTGTTCTCCAACAGAGCCTACTTCCTCTTCAAATTGATTAGGGCATATTAATCATATTTTTTGGAATAGCCACCAACCATTTTTCAGTACATTACCCTTTATCGAATAAGTAAAAGTGAGTAGAAAATACTGTTGAAGTACATTTGTTTGAACATCTTCGTAATAGGTTTCTGTTGTATTTCGTTTGATACTATTATTTGTATTACTATATCTAACAGCCTTTGCTATCGCAAATCCAGTTATAAATCAGGCCTGCGTTTTTTTGTACGTTCAAGGCTTTGTTCATGTCTCCATTCTTCAATATTTTTTTCGTGCCCGGATAATAAAATATCAGGCACTTTCCATCCATTGTAATCTGCCGGACGTGTATAAACAGGAGGAGCCAATAAATTATCCTGAAATGAATCTGTCAAAGCCGATGTTTCATCAGAAATAGCACCCGGAATAATACGGATAATACTATCACATATTACAGCAGCAGCCAACTCTCCACCTGAAAGTACATAATCACCGATAGAAATTTCTTTGGTAATAAAATGTTCACGAACCCGTTCATCAACTCCTTTGTAATGCCCGCATAAAATTATAATATTATTGAATGTGGAGAGATGATTTGCCATTTTTTGGTTGAATGGTTTACCATCAGGGCTTGTATATATTATTTCATCATAGCTGCGCTGTGATTTCAGGAAATTAATACAATTGGCAATAGGTTCAATGCTCATAACCATGCCTGCTCCACCTCCAAAAGCATAATCGTCAACACTTTTTTGTTTGTTAGCAGAATAATCACGAAGATTAATCAGATTAACTTCAACCAGACCTTTTTCAATAGCACGTTTAAGGATGCTGTGTTGAAAAGGGCTTTCTATTAGTTGTGGCAAAACGGTGATAATATCTATACGCATACTGCAAAGATAAGTCCCACCGGGTAAAAATCTTAATTACTTCGCAACAATTATTTTTTTTGTTGAAACCTGATTGTTGGCTTTCAGTTGCAGTAAATATAATCCTTCCGGAATATTATCAGCATTCCATATAACAGAATAGTTCCCGGCAGGTTTATTACTGTTTTCAATGGATGCAATTTTATTACCCAACAGGTCATAAACGGTTAGCTCAACTTTTGCTGCATTGGAAACAGAATAGTTAATTGTTGTATTTCCGTTAAAGGGATTGGGGTAATTTTCAAGATTTGTTTTAAGTACCGCCTGCTCATTTATTCCTAAAGTCAAAGGGTCTATAACAGTTATTGTTACCGGGTTTGGAGAACGTAGTACATACAGCCATTCGCAATGGGTATCAGAGCATCCGTTGTTATCACTAACAGTAACGCATAAATTGTAAGAGCCTGTACCGGAATAGGTATGAGACGGATATTGCAGGATAGAAGTGTCGCCATCGCCAAAGTTCCATAAAAACGCAGAGTTGCTATTGCCGGAATAGTTTAATACCCAATAGTGATTTATATTAACAGAATCCTGGATGATATCAAAATCCGCATTACACAAACCACTTAGAGAAACAGTAGTGCATATACTGAACCAGCAGGTAGTATCAGTACCTGATGAAACTGTTAAACAAACGGTATAGGTTCCATTGTTGGCATATACATGATAGGGGTTAGCAAACGAGGATGTGCTGCCATCACCGAATGTCCATGCATAAGTATCTGAAGTGCCTGTAGTGTTAGAAGAAAAAGTAATACCATTTCCTGTACTATCATGAGTAAAAGTAATGGCAGCATTACAGCTTGAAGTAAAAATAGTATCGCAGTGGGTAAAATTACAGGCACTTGAAGGATTTGAAGCTGTAAAACAAACAATATGGTTTCCTCCGCTGGAAAATGAATGTAACGGATTGAGCAATGTGCTGGTAGTGCCATCGCCAAAATCCCAAAAATAATTAGTTGCATAACCGGCTACACTTCCTGAAAAATAAGTACTGCCCAAACTATCAACAGAGTTAAAATATGCGGAACAAGTAGCATTGGTAACCAAAACACTTACAGAATCGCAAAATGTTCCGGCACAGGATATATCTACAGAATCACTTATTGAAAGGCATACATAGTAAGTACCGGCCATGGAATAGGTTTGCGAAACAGTTTGTCCTGTTTGCGAAACACCATTTCCTAAATCCCAGGTAAAATGCATATACTGGCCTGTATAGGTTGAAGAGTCCTGAAAATAAACTACTCCATTGT
>JAHEYA010000122.1 GCA_023251855.1 Bacteroidota bacterium | reverse complement strand
CTGTGGAGTTTGCTGAACCATTCGAGAAACGTTCAAGTCTGTAGCCAGTTAAGTTGATAGCACCGTTGGTAGGATTGTAAAGTTCTATTGCTTTATCATTTCCTGTTCCTTCAACATATTCGGAAATAAAAACTTCAGTACACTGAGCATTCATGGTTACATAGGCAGATAAAGCAATTGCAGAAAGTAATAGTTTTTTCATGATGATAAATTTTTAAGGTTTTTTATTGTTTTTGAATCGATTTTTTTATTGTATTGCCTGAAGCGGTTTCGGATCATTTATGGTGTTCAAACAAATCCTGCAGGATATTCACTTCTTTAAGTATTTTAAGGTTGCAAATATAAACCTTTTTTTAGTTTACCAATACAGTCTTTTTCAATAGTAATTAACAAATAATGATAAGGTAACAATCGGGCATAGTTACCCCGAAAATTTTACAAATTAGGAATGAAACAGCTATATTCGTAGCCTGTCTGCTGAATGCAAATTCAATAAATTTGTTATTTGTTTTAAATAAAATTGATATTATGGATACTTCCTACATTTTAAATCACCTTGGCGAAGATCGCGATGAATACTACGGAGCAGTTGCCCCTCCTGTATTTCAAACCACTAATTTTTGTTTTAAAACGGTTTCTGAAATGCGTGAAAAACTAAAGCATGAATTAGAAACTCCATTTTATACAAGAGGCTACAACCCAACAGTAGCAATACTTCGTAAAAAATTAGCAGCATTAGAAAAGGCGGAAGATGCTCTTGTGTTTTCAAGCGGTAGTGCAGCGGTAGCAGCAGCAGTGATGAGTGTTGTTAAAGCAGGCGATCATGTTGTTTGTGTTCAAAAACCATATAGCTGGACCAATACACTTATAAGTAAATACCTTGTAAAATATGGTGTTACACATACTTATGTAAATGGCGCGGATGTAGCGAATTTTCAAAATGCAATACAACCTAATACAAAATTAATTTATTTGGAAAGTCCAAATTCATTAACGTTTGAATTACAGGATATTGAAGCTATTGCCACGTTTGCACGATCAAAAAATATAACCACCATTATTGATAACAGCTATTGTTCTCCTATTAATCAAACACCTATTGCACTTGGTGTTGATATGGTATTGCATTCAGCAACCAAGTATTTAAACGGGCACAGTGATGTAATGGCAGGTGTTGTTTGTGGCACAAAAGAACGGATAATGAAAATGATGGCAGAGGAGTACATGACCTTAGGAAGTATTATTTCTGCACATCATGCTGCTTTGATTTTGAGAGGCTTAAGAACCCTTGAATTACGCATGAACAAGAGTGCAGAGAGTGCTAAAAAAGTAACTGAATATTTGGAAAAACATCCTAAAATAACAAAAGTAAACTATCCTTTTTCGGCTGATAATCCTCAGTTGGCATTGGCAAAAAAGCAAATGAAACAAGGTGGTGGTTTATTTTCAATTGTTTTAAAAGCAGAAAAAGTAGAACAGGTTGAAAAATTTTGCGATAGTCTGAAATACTTTCTTATGGCTACTTCCTGGGGTAGTTATGAATCACTGATATTTCCAACATGTGCTTTAGGAGCAAGCAAAAGTTTTGAAAATCCGTTGCCCTGGAACTTTGTTCGTGTGTATATTGGCTTGGAAGATGCGGACTTATTGATAGAAGATTTGAAGCAGGCTTTGGAGAAGATATGAGATGTGAGATGTGAGATGCGGGAAGCGGTTTCTCAAATCTCACGTCTCAATACTCAAATCTCTTTAAAAAAAATACTCTACATTAACGAATAGTCTAATTGTAGGAAAAAACTTTAATCTTAATCCTATTTATCAATTTCTTTTACCTCTATATTACAATGAACAATTGTATTTGGATAAGAAAAGCTGTCAATAAAATTGGGAAGACTCCAATAGACTTTAGGCCCTAACAATCTTGTTGCATCCGGAACATAATTGCAGGTCACGCCAAGTGCGTTAGGATTATTAATAACATCTAAATAGCGATAATTATCCACAACATAAATTTTGCCATTTGGTCCAAGTTGCATTCCTGTTACAGTATAAAAGGGGGCAAAATATACTAATGTTTTGGAAGCAATGATTGCAGATGAATTTCCTGCCGATAAATCATACTGAAATAATACATGAGCGTTTGCCGATGAAATATATAACTTTGAATTATCTGGCGAAAAAGAAACCCCATATTCTCCACCATCAGTAGGGAGACTAATGGCATTGGACACTAACCCGGTTGAATTATTAAAATTAAATAGTTCTGCAACACAAGGTGTAGTGTTTGAGAAAACCAATGCAAGTTTAGTCCCATCAGGAGATATTTTTAGTTGACCTATTGCTGGATCATACGAATTATCACCCGGATGTGGCTGTGTTGAGCCAACATGAGAAATTACCGTCTCAATTATGCCATTTGAAGAGATACGATATGCGTAAAAAGCATCTGAAAAGTATTTATGTACAACAAGCCAAACATCAGCTCCATTGGCATGATTGGTTCCTGCCATTTTTTCTGAAACGGTATCTAATAATAAAATATTTTTTTTAGTGGATACAACATCTCCCAATCCGTAATTCAGACACATATCAATAATATTATACCTTAAACCATTCTGAAGATTATGCTGATACTCATCGGTTGTAAAAAGGTAGTATAAATGATCACTTCCCGGCTGAGGTATTATAAAAGCACCTTGGGTAGATGAAGCCCCTCCCATTAATCCGCTTCCATTGGGCATTATTTGGTGATTTTTATTCCAGACTTTAACCGCATCCGCATAAAATAGAAGGTTTCCAGCGCTGTCAGAAATTGTTGCATTTCCTTCACATGCTAAACCCGTTGTGTTTGAGATGCCCCCATTTGTTAATTCTACAGGTATTCCGTTGCTAAAATCCAATCCGCAGGAATCCGAAAAATACCATATATTTCCTTGTTTTTGGGCAGATGAATAGATTGAAATAAAAATGTAAAATATAGAAATTACTTTTTTCATAATACTCTAAATTAATGTGCTCTTATCATCTTTTTTGAATCTATGATACCCAGTACGAGCTAAGCTGAAGCACTGGACTTTGAGCGTTGGCGCTTAGGTTGTTTATAAAAGGTAAGCTGCGCTTACCATACAAAGCAGTCAAATGTAATATATTAAATCCGTTCATTTAATTTTATTGGACTTTGTTCATTTGCACTGCTCAGTCTCCATTCCTGTGGTTGATTTACAAAACCTGCTTCAACCGGATTATTGTGAATATAATCAACTTTTTGTTGTATCATTTTGTTTGTGAACAGAAAAAACGGATGGTTATCATGTTTCCAAAATTGATTTTTTTGTTTCTGAGGACTCTTGCTTCCATAGTACTCAAATTTATTGAGCATCCATTCTTTTCTACTCTCTTCTGGATTTTCCTCAATCGCTTTTATTAAAGTCTTTGCTGTAAATGATTTAAAATCTCTCAAAATATTTGATAATTCACCATTCTCTGAATAACTGATAAAATGAATATGGCTTGGCATTGTGCAATAACAGTAAATTTTAAGATTTTTATGTTGTTGGCAATAAGCTATACTATCAATCACTATTTCTTGGTATTCTCTTCTTGTAAAAACATCAATCCAACCAACAACGCTGAAACTTACAAAGTATAAACCATCACTATGAGTTTTATATTTCTCTGACATAAAGCAAATGTAGGAAATGTAAGCACAGCTTACAAATTAGAAACAACCTAAGCCCCATCAGACAATAAAATCAGCCCGTCAGCTTAGCTCGTACGGGGGTCGAAATGAACATTAGTTATAAGTTATTTGAGTTCAATATATAATTCTTATTCTGTATGTTCTCTATTATCAAATTAAATAAATTATATTTGTTCTGAATTTTATTTAATTCAAAAGTGAATGGAGTTTAGAGCAGGAAAATTGCTTGATACTATTGAGTATCCAAGCGATCTAAAAAAATATAAAGTTGAAGATCTTCCTCAGATAAGTGATGAACTTCGTCAGTTTATTATTGATGTTGTATCTAAAAAAGGAGGACATTTTGGTGCCAGTCTGGGTGTAGTTGAACTTACAGTGGCCTTACATTATGTGTTTAACACTCCTTATGATCAATTGGTTTGGGATGTGGGTCATCAGGCATATGGTCATAAAATTTTAACCGGTAGAAGAAAAGATTTTCATTCAAACCGTATTTATAAAGGTATCAGTGGTTTTCCGAAACGTGCCGAAAGTGAATATGATACATTTGGTGTTGGGCATTCTTCTACCTCAATAGGTGCTGCTTTAGGAATGGCAGTAGCGTCAACGTATAAAAATGAAAAGGAACGGCAGCATATCGCTGTGATCGGTGATGGTGCAATGACAGGAGGGATGGCCTTTGAAGCACTAAATCATGGAGGCATAAGCAATTCCAATTTATTAATTATTTTAAATGATAACTGTATGAGCATCGACCCTAATGTTGGTGCTTTGAAAGACTATTTAACAGATATTACCACATCACCTACTTATAATAAATTTAAAGATGAAATTTGGAATTTGCTTGGTAAAATGAGCAGATTCGGGCCAAAAGCTCAAACCATTGTTTCAAAAATAGAGAATGGAATAAAATCATCTTTACTTAAACAAAGTAATTTATTCGAATCATTTAAGTTCCGCTATTTTGGGCCTGTTGATGGGCATGATGTGGTGCGATTAACAAAAATATTACACGATCTGAAAGAAATTCCCGGACCAAAAATTTTGCATATTTTGACTGTAAAAGGTAAAGGGTATAAATTTTCGGAAGAAGGAAATCAAACCGTTTGGCATTCACCGGGTTTGTTCAATAAAGATACAGGTGAAATTATTAAGATAGCTCCAAAAGAGCCACAGCCACCTAAATACCAGGATGTGTTCGGTTATACCATTGTAGAACTTGCTGAGAAGAATCCCCAAATTATGGGAGTTACTCCGGCAATGCCAAGTGGCTGTTCATTGAACATCATGATGAAAGCAATGCCAGATAGAGCTTTTGATGTTGGTATTGCCGAACAGCATGCAGTAACATTTTCGGCAGGATTGGCTACTCAGGGATTAATTCCTTTTTGTAATATTTATTCCACTTTTATGCAACGGGCCTATGATCAGGTGATACATGATGTTGCAATTCAGAAATTGCATGTTGTGTTTTGTTTGGATAGAGGCGGATTGGCCGGTGCTGATGGCCCAACACATCATGGTGCTTATGACCTTGCTTATTTCAGATGCATTCCGAATATGATCGTTTCAGCACCAATGAATGAAGAGGAATTACGTAACTTAATGTATACTGCTCAGTTGTCTGAAACAAATGCTCCCTTCTCCATCCGCTATCCACGGGGTAATGGAGCGATGACAGACTGGAAAAAAGCATTTCAAAAAATCACTATTGGTAAAGGTCGCAGAATGCAAAATGGTGATGATATTGCCGTATTAACAATTGGCCATATTGGAAATTATGCAACTAAAGCTATTAAAAAGTTAGAAGAAAAAAATATTAGTGTAGCGCATTATGATATGCGTTTTGTAAAACCGATTGATGAAGAACTATTACATGAAGTATTTAAAAAACACAGTAAAGTAATAACTGTTGAAGATGGCTGTATAATGGGTGGAATGGGTAGTGCAGTATTAGAATTTATGGCTGATAATAATTACAATGCACAAGTAAAACGTTTAGGTATTCCGGATAATTTTATTGAACATGGCGAACAGTCCCAATTATATACTGAATGTGGTTTTGATGTTGACAGTATTGTAAAAACTGTTGAAGAAATGGTTGGTCTGAAAAAAAATACTATGGTTGGGTAATGCCAGCGCACCAATCTCTCCAAAGTATCAGGTATCAAGTATCTTTTAATTTGAAGCTTTTGTAGCTTGTGAAGAGCCCCAAATATACCTAAGGGTAAAAGCAAATACCATATTATTTCCTTTATTAAACGTATACCAGAAAAAACTATTTAACTGTTTTGAATTATCTACAACAGGAAAAATAGAATTGGTATAACGAATATTAAAATACAGGTTGTTAACAATAGTACAGCCTACTCCCAGATTTAAAGCGAATTCATTTTTGCTAAAATTCCCTTCATTAAATAGGGTTCCGTTAATATTTTGTTTAAAGCTTACTAATCTCCCAAAGGAAGGTCCGATCTCAAAATAAAAGCGGTCGACAGGTTTTTTATTGATATTAAAATGTAAGTTGTGTTTCAGCATTAACGGTACTTCCACGTAGTTTAAACTTAATTTATAAAAGGTGTAATTATTAATTGAATCAGCAGGTTGAAGAGAACCTTTTTGAATATATAAAATCTCGAACTGTACAGAATTATCATCCGATAATTTGGTGCTTATTAAGCCACCACCGCTGAACGAAGCCTTGTGAAAATCTTCATCATAAGGATCAACTCCAGCTAAGTCCGTAGCAACGAAGCCGGCAATCAGTCCGGGTGTAAAGCGTTGTGCGAGTGTATTATTTGTTGCAACAGTAAGTATAACAACTACAAGTAGGGTAAAGCGGATTTTCATAATCTTTTTTTTACAAATTTAATCAAAAGAATTCTTTAGTCTAATCGGTGAAGAGCCTGTTTAAATTTTATTTGTTATTTTTTATATGGCTTTCTCTGACAGGGTTCCAAACCCCGTTAGAAGTAAAAATTATACAATCTAAACAAACCCCTAACAGAGCCTAAAGCCCTGTCAGGGTATATGCTTTGTTTTTTATTTTATTGTTTTTTTATAAATTTAAACAACCTCTAAAGGGTTGCCAGCAAAAAAATTACATCCTCATTAAATATCTAACAAAATTATTATTGCTATATTTGGTTGCTTTTTTAATCAATTAGCGTTATGACTTTTAATAAAATCACTTCATATATATATATAATTGCTGTTTCAATAGCTCTTGTAGCGTGTGGTACATCTACTACTGAAGAAGATTCGCTTACCAATGGTGATGGGACATCATTTGTGCAAAAGGAAAAAAATACGAAAGTTCAAAAGATGCTTTCTTCTTTACCATCACAATCCGAAACACTGAAACTGTTGAATGATGCAG
>JAHEYA010000121.1 GCA_023251855.1 Bacteroidota bacterium | reverse complement strand
TAAAGTACGTTATGTTCGCAACATAACTGATGCCGGCCATTTGGAAGGCGATCGTGATGAAGGCGATGATAAATTTGCAAAAAAGGCGAAGCTGGAACAGCTGGAACCAATGGAAATCGTTCAAAAATACACACTTGGTTTTCATGACGTAATGCGCGAGTTTAACGCTCTTTCACCAAGTATTGAACCAACTGCCACTGGTCATATTTGTGAGCAGATTGAAATGGTGAAAAAAATTATTGATAATGGATATGCCTATGAAACCAATGGCACAGTTTATTTTGATGTAGAAAAATACAATAAAGAATTCCCATACGGTCAACTTACTAACCGATTGTTAGAAGACCTGATTGCTAATACACGTGAGCTTAGCGGACAAGATGAAAAACGTGGTCGACTTGATTTTGCTTTATGGATTAAAGTAAAACCGGAACAAATCATGCGCTGGCCATCACCATGGGGATGGGGTTTTCCGGGATGGCACATTGAATGTTCTGCTATGAGTAGCAAATATTTAGGCGATACTTTTGATATACATGGTGGCGGAATGGATTTGCAAGCGACCCATCATACCAATGAAATTGCACAGTCACAAGCGTGTAACCACAAAGCACCTGTTAAATATTGGATGCATACTAATATGCTTACTGTAAATGGTGTTCGTATGTCGAAAACAGCCGGAAATGGTTTTTTACCAGGTGAATTATTTACTGGCAATCATCCTTTATTAGAAAAAGGATACAACCCAATGGCTGTCCGCTTTTTTATGATGCAAACCCATTATGGCAGCACACTCGATTTCTCGAATGAAGCACTACAAGCATCCGAAAAAGGATATGCTCGTTTGATGGCATCCATAAAAACATTGGAAAATCTAAAACCAGCTGCAACAACAACTACTTCTATCAAAGAGATAGAAAAAAATTGCTACAATGCAATGAATGATGATTTTAATACTCCTATTTTAATTGCTAATTTATTTGAGGGAGTACGAATTATTAATTCAGTAAATGATGGCAAAGAGTCAATTACAAGTGATGATTTGCTATTACTGAAAAAATTAATGCACGATTTTATTTTTGATGTGTTAGGATTAAAATCAGAAAGCTCTAATACAGCCAATGATAAAGCATTACAGAATGTTATGGAAATTATTCTCGATATCAGAAAGGATGTAAAAGCAAAAAAAGATTTCGTTGCTTCTGATAAATTACGCGATGATTTAAATAAAATCAATATCACCATAAAAGATACGAAAGATGGCGCTGTATGGTCAATAGGCGGGTAGATGAGATTCAAACAAAATGAAATCACAAAAACACACTTCTACCACTTCCTGCTTTGCACTCACTGCAATAAGCGTTGCCTACTTTGCAGTTTGTTTTGTTTTTCTTGCCGTAGTGCTCGTTTCCTGCCATCCTGATACTCAACCAACAACCAACAACCAACAACCAACAACTCAAATTCCTAGGATTCCTGCACCTGATTTTAATTCTGATTCAGCATTTTCATTTGTAAAAGCTCAAGTTGATTTTGGTCCTCGTATACCAGGGTCTAAAGCTCATTCCAAGTGTGCCGACTATTTAATTTCAAAATTAAAAGCCTATAAATTTGAAACCATACTTCAAAAAGGTACTGTAGAAACGTTTGATAAACATCAGTATAGTTTAAAAAATATTATTGGCTCATTTAAGCCAGATGCACAAAGCAGAATAATGATTTGTTCTCATTGGGATACTCGCCCTTGGGCTGATGAAGACACAAAAAACCCGGATAAATCTTTTGAAAGTGCCAATGATGGCCCTAGTGGTGTTGGTGTTGCTCTTGAAATTGCTCGTCAAATAAATGTATCACAACCAAATATTGGAGTGGATATTATCTTTTTTGATATGGAAGACTATGGTACCAGCGGGAATAATGATTCATGGTGCTTAGGTTCACAATTTTGGGGGAAGAATTTACACCGAACAAATTATTATGCCAATTTTGGAATTTTGTTAGATATGGTAGGTGGCCCGAATGCAGTTTTTGCTAAAGAAAAACATTCTGTTGACCTTGCCCATTCAGCTGTTGATAAGGTTTGGAAAGCAGCAAACGATATTGGTTATGGAAATTATTTTTTACCTCAAGTAAAAGAATACGTTGGTGTTGACGATCATATTTATGTGAATCGTGCCGGCATACCTTGTATTGATATTATTGAATATGACCAGGCTAGTGGCGGATTTGGGGATTATCACCATACACATAAAGATAACATGAGCCTGATTGATAAAAATACATTGAAAGCAGTCGGACAAACATTGTTGGAAGTAATTTATAATGAAAAGTAAAAAGATACTTATCATTCGTTTTAGTTCCATTGGCGATATTGTTTTAACTACGCCTGTAATCCGCTGTTTAAAGCTACAACAGCCCGATACCGAAATTCACTTCCTTACTAAAAAAGCGTTCAAAGGGATTTTAGAACACAATCCATACATCCATAAAATTCATACTATTGAAAAGGAGGTGAAGGAAATCTCTTCCATTTTAAAAAAAGAAAATTTCGATTTTGTTATTGATCTCCACAATAATATTCGCTCCATGCAAATAAAGCGGGCGCTGGGTAAACCTTCTTCCTCTTTCAAAAAATTGAATTTTAAAAAGTGGTTGTTAGTCAATTTTAAAATTAACACCCTGCCTGAAACACATATAGTTGACCGCTATTTGCAAACGGTAGAACAACTCGGAATAAAAAATGATTTGCAAGGATTAGATTATTTTATTCCTCAACAGGATGAAGTAAATATGGCTTCTCTGCCAAAATTTCTTCAGAGTGGCTACATTGGTTTTGTAATCGGTGCAAAACATTTTACCAAACAATTGCCAATAGAAAAAATAGTTTCTATTTGCGAAAAATTGAATTCACCTATTATTTTACTCGGTGGAAAAGAAGATGAAAAAAAAGCAAATGATATTATCGCTCACCTCTCAACTATAACCTCTCAGCTTGTTTACAATGCTTGTGGAAAATACAATTTGAACCAATCTGCATCGTTAATTAAACAAGCAACAAAAATAATCAGCCACGATACAGGCCTGATGCACATTGCAGCAGCATTTAAAAATGAGGTAATTTCGGTATGGGGTAATACAGTGCCTGATTTTGGTTTTGGTCCTTATTTACCGGATAAAAAATCTAGAATAGTTGAAGTGAAAGGCTTATCTTGCAGACCATGTTCTAAAATCGGGTACAATAAATGTCCAAAAGGACATTTTAAATGCATGATGTTAATTGATGAAAATGAATTTAATTGATACTTCATTATGATAAAAATTCGTTTTGCCGGTTTACTGTTTTTATCGATGATGAGCCTTGACATCAATGCACAAACGTTCAATTACTATTTTGGAAATATTCACGCTCATTCATCTTATTCTGATGGGAATAAAGATAGTGCAACCTCTCTTTTAACCAGACCAATACAAGATTTTAATTATGCAAAAGCTTCTCAACACATTGATTTTTATGGCATCTCGGAACATAACCACTTTTATGCAGGAATGACCAATCCTGCCAATTATCACAAAGGGCTTGCTGATGCTGATTCTGTTACTGTTAATGGAACCTTTGTTGCAATGTATGGTATGGAGTGGGGTATTATTGCCGGTGGTGGACACGTTATCGTTTATGGTTATGACTCCTTGCTGGGTTGGGATACTAATGATTACGATGTTTATGTAGCACAAAATAATTATCATGGGTTATGGCAGAAAATAAATGAAAAAATATCTTCATTTGCTTATTTGGCCCATCCTGCAGCTACAGATTATAGCAATCTGTTTTCAAGTAATGTTGATCTCCTGGCAGATAATGCTATTGTTGGTATGGCAATGCATAGTGGTCCCGCATTTTCTGTAGATTCCACCTATTCCGATCCGGATGTAGGTAATTACCTTGCCCGTTATAATGATGCGCTTAAACGAGGCTACCATCTTGGTGTTGGCTTAGATCACGATTCTCACTATACTGTTTTTGGAAGGCAAACACCGGGTCGCTTAGTAGTATTGGCAGACTCTTTAACACGTGATGATATAATGACCGCCTTTCACAAAATGCGTTTTTATAGTTCGGATGATTGGAATGTTAAAGTTAATTTTACAATTGCAAATCAACCAATGGGAAGTATTTTTGAACAAACAGGTTCGCCAACAATTACTGTTTCCGTTACCGATCCCGATACCCTAGAAACAATATCCTCCATAAAAATTTATTCAGGAACACCTGGTAGCGGAACCACAGCAACTCTTTTGAATACTGCTAATAATTCAGCTACTTTATCTTATTCGCATACCATTGCAAATAATGCTACTTGTTATTATTATTTAAAAATAACGCAGACTGATGGTGATATTATCTGGACATCCCCAATTTGGTACACACGTAGTGATTCGGTAACTAGCACCCCTCCGGTAGCCGGCTTCACACCTTCAGCAGATACTATTTGCCTTGGTCAGCAAATAATATTTAATGATAATTCAACCAACGGAGCAACTGATTGGAGCTGGTCCTTACCAAATGTTCTGCCGGATACTTCTGTCAATCAGAATGTAATTGCATCTTTTTCAGCACCCGGTACATATCCAGTTTCTTTAACAGTTTCCAATTCATTTGGTACAAGTGCAATCTTTACCAAAACAGTTACTGTACAAGTGTGTACAGGAGTGAAAGAAATTTCGAAGGAGTTGATTAAACTATTTCCTAATCCGACAGGTCAGAATTTAACTATTGATGCAGGTTTATTAGAGGGAGCTAAAACAGTTGAAATTGTTGATGGTGCAGGGAAATTAGTTTTGACAAAAACTAATTCGGATAAAATTTTTAATATCGATCTATCTTCTTTTGATGACGGTAATTACTTTGTGAATCTTAAAATAAATAACAAAATTTATACATCACAAAAATTAATTCTGGTTAAAAAGAAATAAAAAAATTATCGTTTAAGATTTACTGATCCTTTTTGTTCATACTTTTTACCATCAACACCTTCGGCATTTATTAAGTAAAAATAGATTCCTTCTTGTGCTTTTTTACCCTGTAAGTCGTTGCCATCCCATTTCGCATCAACACCGTCACTTTTATACATTATCGTTCCTGTTTTATCAAAAATTTTGGCAGCCATGTGAGAAATGTTTTTACTCTGAAGAACAAACACATCTAATTTACCATCACCATTTGGAGAAAACTCTTTTGGGACAGCCGTTATTGATGAATTACCTGTTACTTCAACCTTTATACTATCAGTTGCGGTTTTTCCATCAGCAGTTGTTGAACTCAAAATTACCGAATAAACACCCGGTGCTTCAAAAATATGAACAGGATTTGATTCACTATTTCCTTTTTTTCCATCACTGAAAATCCATTTATTTGACTTTCCTTTTCCAGTATTTACAAGATTTACAATTAATGGAACAGTACCACCAACAGGGCTTGCTGATATAGATGCGATTGGTTCTTCAGAAAATTTATTAATTACTGATTCGATATTTTTTTTGTCCTTTTTGTTTGTTTCAGCAGCCGTATTTGTAGGTTGTACTTTTAATTCGTTTGTGGAAGAAATACTTTCTTTTGGTTGTTCTTTATTGTCAACCGCAACCACAGTTGGTGGTACAACAACTTCAGTTTTTTGAACTAGTGTTGTTTTTGTTGTTTCAGATGTTCCTGTTTCCGGAGTTTTGTGTGTCCAATTCATAACAACAAATGTTCCTACTATTGCAACAACAGAAGTAATAACAGCCACAATAATATTGATACCTAATTTATTTAAAAGAGTATTGAACAGCAGTGCCAAACTACCCCATTTAAGGCCTATTTTAATGTTTTTCCAAACACTCGGACTCACTTCTGCTTCGTAGTTGTCGAACGATTTTTTAAATAGTTCTTCTAATTCATCTTTTTTCATTTTCCTGCTCTCCTTATCTATTAGGAATTAGTTTTTGTAAATGTGCTTTTGCTCTTGAATATTGTGATTTAGATGTCCCCTCCGAAATATTTAAGTTATCAGCAATTTCTTTGTGTGAATAACCTTCTATTGCATATAAGTTAAAAACAGTTCTATATCCGTGAGGCAATGTTTGTATAATCTTCAAAAGATCATTTGCTGCAAAAGTTTCAATAATATGGTTTGTTGAAGGGAGCATAAATTCTACGTTATCCAGTGCAATATTCTGTTTAAATTTTTTATTTTTCCGGATATTTGTAAGGGCGGTATTTACCATTATTTTGCGTATCCATCCTTCGAAAGAACCGGCACCTCTAAATGTTGCAATGTGCTCAAAAACGGCAATGAATCCCATTTGCAAAACATCTTCTCCTTCTTCCTGACTATCAGAATAGCGCAAACAAACCCCCATCATTTTACGGGAAAATTTTTTGTACAAATATTCTTGTGCAATTGGTTTTTTTGCTACACACCCTGCTACTATTTCTTCATCAGTCATTTTGTTTTCTTCGGTATATGATACAAAGTTGCATTATTTGGTTGCATCCTGAAAGCTTTTTGTAATTTTTATTAACGAAATCTTTCTATACTCTATAAATCTGTACATTTGAACTATGACAAAAAATTTCAAAAAAAATTCTTCTGGGAAGAATAAAACGGAGAAAAAGAACAAAGGTTATTTTTTCGAAGAAATATTAAAAGTACTATCCAAACATCCGGGTAAACCGCTTAATTACAAACAAATTGCCGGGGAGCTTCATGTTACCGACCAATCTCAACGATTATTAATAAGTGCTATTTTAACGGAATTAAAAACAAAACAGGTTGTAACAGAACCTGAGCGAGGCAAGTTCAAAATAAATTCAATTCAAAAATATATTTCCGGAAGAGTAGATATGACCGGCACAGGTACAGCTTACATTGTTTCGGAAGAAACCGAAGAGGATGTTGTAATCTCACCCAACAAAACACTTAATGCAATGCATGGCGATACTGTTAGGGTACTTTTATTTTCGAAACGGAGTGGTAAACAAGAAGGTGAAATAGTAGAAATTATTGAGCGAGCAAAAACAAAATGTGTAGGAACAATACAGCTGTCTCAACGTTTTGCTT
>JAHEYA010000488.1 GCA_023251855.1 Bacteroidota bacterium | reverse complement strand
ATCTGCGTAAGCATGGTGATGGTGTAAAAATGATCGCATTATGGGTAGATGATGCCACCAAATCATATAAAGAAACTATTGCAAGAGGTGCCAGATCCTTTATGGAGCCTACAAAAGAGGAGGATTCAAATGGGTATATCATTCGTTCCGGGATATATACTTATGGGGAAACAGTTCACCTTTTTATAGAGCGTAAAAATTATAACGGAATTTTTTTACCGGGTTATGTTCAATGGAAATCAGATTATAATCCAACAACAACCGGTTTAAAATATGTTGACCATATGGTTGGTAATGTTGGTTGGAACGAGATGAATACCTGGGTGGATTATTATCAAAAAGTGATGGGTTTTGTAAATGTATTATCATTTGATGATAAGGATATTTCAACCGAATATTCAGCATTGATGAGTAAAGTAATGAGTAATGGAAATGGCAGAATCAAGTTCCCGATTAATGAACCTGCCGAAGGAAAAAAGAAATCACAAATTGAGGAATACATTGATTTTTATGAGGGACAGGGAGTGCAGCATCTTGCAATGGCAACTGATAATATTCTTAAAACAGTTTCGGAATTAAAAAGTAGGGGAGTAGAGTTTTTAACTATTCCAACAACTTATTATGATGAACTTCAAAGCAGGGTTGGGAAAATAGATGAAAACATTGCAGACCTTGCTAAATTGGGCATTTTGGTTGATCGTGATGATGAAGGATATATGTTACAGATTTTTACCAAACCGTTGGAAGACAGACCTACCGTGTTTTTTGAAATTATTCAACGTAAAGGCGCAACCTCATTTGGTAAAGGCAATTTTAAAGCATTGTTTGAATCTATTGAAATGGAGCAGGCAAAGAGAGGTACACTTTAATTTTAGAGTTGTACGGTTGTTGAATTATTTTGTACCTAACAATTATTTATACATTTGTCCAATAAAACTAAAATTTCAATGAGTAAAGAAAAAGAAGTTAAAAAAACAGGTTTTGCTTTTGGAAAAGAAAACTACCGCATTCTTATTATAGGTGTTGTTATTGTTGTACTTGGTTATTTATTAATGATTGGTGGTGGTTCAGATAATCCCAACCAGTTTCATGCCGATGAAATTTTCAGCACCCGAAGAGTTACCATTGCTCCAATTACCATATTGGTGGGCTTTGTAGTAGTGCTATTTGGTATAATGAAAAAATCAAAAGACTGATTTTTGATGTGCTGATATACCGATGTGCTGATGTGAAGATGTGCTGATGTGAAGATGTGATGATGTGAAGATGTGCTGATACCCGCAGGCAAATTTGCTTATAGAAAATTAAAAGAATTCTTAAAAGTTCTGATTTGAGTATGCTAAAAAAAGAATATAAAGTTAGTAAGCCAGATCAACCTTCTTCAACCACAATAATATACTACCAAGCGAAATTAATTTTTAAATCAGCACATTAATAAATCAGCACATCAATGAGTTATATTCAAGCTTTTATTTTAGCTGTTATTGAAGGTATTACTGAGTTTTTGCCTGTTTCATCTACCGGTCACATGATTATTGGGTCATCTGTTATGGGTATTTCTCATGATCCATTTACAAAATTGTTTACCATTGCAATTCAGCTGGGGGCAATACTTTCAGTAGTTGTGTTGTACTTTAAACACTTTTTTCAAACTCTTGATTTTTATTTTAAAATTTTTGTAGCATTTATTCCCGCAGTAATTTTTGGTGTTTTGTTTAATGATTATATTGACGCTTTGCTTGAGAATGTTGTAGTTGTTGGACTCACCTTGTTTTTAGGCGGTGTTTTATTTTTATTTCTTGATAAATTATTTAATGATGAAGGCAAATCGAATGAATCACCAAGTTATCCATCGGCCTTTAAAATAGGCTTGTTTCAGGTTATTGCGATGATTCCCGGAGTGTCACGTTCTGCTGCAACCATTATTGGTGGCCTAACTCAAAAATTAACACGTAAAACAGCTGCTGAATTTTCTTTCTTTTTGGCTGTTCCTACTATGTTTGCAGCAACTGCCAAAAAAGGATATGATTTTTATAAAAAAGGAATTTCATTTGATGTGCATCAGATCAATCTATTAATAATTGGAAATATTGTGGCATTTATTGTTGCCATGATAGCCATTAAATCTTTTATTACATTTCTTACCAAACATGGTTTTAAAGTATTTGGATACTACCGTATAGGAGTTGGTTTGGCAATACTTATTCTATATTTTGCCGGTTATCAACTAAGCATTTTATAAGAATGCATAAGCC
>JAHEYA010000120.1 GCA_023251855.1 Bacteroidota bacterium | reverse complement strand
AGAATACTAAATAAATTAAGAATAAATAAGCGGATAATCCCTATATTAAAAGGGTTTGAGAGCAATTGAAGAGAGATATTAGTTGGTGTACTATTTCGTGTAGTTAAATTTGATTTTAAGGTTGCGAGATTGAAAATTTATTTTCTGATTTGATTTTCTCTCTTTTTTACAAATTCCAAAGGAATATTTACAATTAATCGGCTTTGCATAGCCTCAATTTCAACAATGATTCTATGTTTTCCCTGAACAGAGACGGATTGTGCTACTAATCCGGCAAAAGGACCGGCAATTACTTTTACTTCTTCCCCTTTTTCAAAGTGGATATCATCCAAAGTAGAAACCTTTGAAGTATCCGTCATTAAGATTTTCAAATTTTCAATTTCAACATCTCGAATAACTGCGGGCTTACCCAAATACCTGAGTATTCCTGATGTTCCTTGAATTTGTAGTGTTTCAAGTACCAAATCCTTTTGAATATTTACAAAAACATACGATGATATCAATGGTGCAATTACTTTCTTTTTTCTGTCGCTCCATTCTCTTATGCTTGTTACTAAAGGTAGATATGCATTATATCCTCTTAAAGAAAGTCGATCAAAAACTTTTTTTTCCGCTCTTGCTTTTGTACGTATGGCGTACCAATTAGCTTGAAATATCGTGTTGGTGGGCATATTCAGTTGCATTATTTATCAGTAAAGTTTAAAGGTGTTTTTATTTCTTAATTCACCGAACTACGAATTTTTTACGAACGTACGAACTACGAAATTGGATTATCGTTAATATTAACTATTCTTTTAAATTTTATTCCTTCTTTCGTAAAGTTAATAATAATAGCAAGTTTTAGGTTTGATATTTTTAGATAATTTAAAACTTGTTCAATATTAGTTTTAGAAAAGTTACCGTCTTTTTTTAGTTCAACAATTATTTTATCATCAACGAGAAAGTCAAGGAATCCTTTTCCAACAATTTCATTTCTGAACTTTAAAGGATAATAAACTTGCTCCTGAAATTTTTTATTCTTACTGCGAAGAACTATTGCTAAAGATTTTTGATAAATCTTTTCTAAATGACCTGGACCGAGTTCATCCCAAACTTCATAAGCGCAGCCAATAATCTCATAACTCAATTCAGGATAAACTAGATCATTTTTTCTTACTTGTGGCTTCATTTCAACTAGTACTTCGTAAGTTCGTATTTGTTCGTACTTCGATGAGGTTTATAAAGATACAAATTATTTTTGTTTTTCTAAGCCCCTGGAGCCGTTCTTCTTCCGAATAAATGTTTCCTATTATTTCCTACTTGTTTTTTATAAATTTTATTTTGCTCCTTTACAACCTTAGCATCAGCTTTCATTTGGGTTTGAGAAGGTTTTGTTTTCGACTTAATATAAGGATTATAGGGTCCTCTGCTTTTGCAGGAATCTGCTGTCATGATTGCAAGAACGCAAGCAGTGGCTATTAAAATTATTTTAATGAATTTAGGCACGTTAACAAAGATAGGCAAAACATCAATTTGGCTTCATATTGATTTGTAAATTTGTTTGTCATTTTATTTAATCCCTAAATGGAGATAAAAAAAAGAATTATTTTTTTGATTGGTTCATTGTTATCAATTTTTATTGTTTCATGTAACAATAGTAGATTGCCTGAAAAGATAACCTTTTCAGAACATATTGCACCAATCATTTATCAAAATTGTACATCGTGTCATCGCACAGGTGAAGCAGGGATGTTTAATTTGTTGACTTATCAGGATATTGCTTCTCGCTCAAAAGTAATAAAATTTGTTACTCAAACTCGCTACATGCCTCCATGGCCGGCTGATGCCAGCTATACTCATTTTGTAAATGAAAAGATATTAAACGAAAATGAAATTGAATTAATCTCAAGATGGGTAGATAATGGTTGTGAGATTGGTGATTCAGCAAAAATTCCTCAATTGCCAGTATTTCCAGTAGGTTCACAACTAGGGAAACCTGATTTGGTTATCAGATTAAGAGATGCATATAAAATAAAAGGCAATGGAAAAGATCAATTTTTATTGATGAGAGTACCTTACCAGATTCCCATAGATACCTTTGTTAGTGTGATAGAAGTGGTTCCAGACAATCGTAAATTACTTCATCATGTTAATGCACAATTGCTCAGTTATGAGTTTGATAAAAAGAAAGATGTGTTTAAAGGAAATACAGTTGTTGATTTAGAAGTTTGTCCGGATAAATTAAAAGCGTACAATGAAATTGGTTTGGCAAATGATGATGATATAACGTTTCCGGCTCTTACACAGTCGGTAACAAATTATTTACCAAGCGTTGTGCCGCCAGTATATCCTGATGGAATAGGTGGTTTTAAAATGGTTCGTAAAGGAGCAATTTTCCTGAAAGATATTCATTATGGACCTTCTCGAATTGACACTACTGATCAAACTTCATTTAATGTGTTTTTTGCAAAAGGGCCTCCAGTGCGTCCACTGCAGGAGTTTCAGATGGGGACTTTTGGTGTTTCTCCAATTGTTCCTGCATTGGTAGTTGCTCCAAATACATTATTTACAGTACATTCAGACTATACATTGCCATCCGACATTTCGATATTAACTATTAATCCGCATATGCATTTATTAGGAAAATTTTTTTTGGCATATGCTGTTACGTTGCAACATGATACTATTCCATTGATACGTATTAACAAATGGGATTTTCGTTGGCAATACTTTTATACATTTGAAAAAATGTTGAAAATACCTCGTGGTGCTATTATACACGCAGAAGGAGTTTATGACAACACACGTAATAATCCCAACAATCCTTTTAGTCCTCCCCGTTTGATTGCAGAGCGAGCTGGAAGCATGCGCACAAGTGATGAAATGTTTCAATTTATAGTCACTTACTTACCTTATCAAATAGGCGATGAATCTATAAGTTTAGGTAGTAAACAAAATAAGGAATAATAGATCAGGAAACTTTGTAATCAAAAATAGTTTCCGTAGTTTTGTAGCAAAATTAAACCTTAACGAATGGCATTAAGCATCCGAATTTTAATTCTGGGAACAGTATTATTTCTAGTTGATTTATATTTTTATCAGGCAATTGTTGCTGTCTTAAAAGGATATTCAGATTCTAAAAGATCGCTTGTATCTTACATTTATTGGGGCTTTACAGTCTTTACTTTTTTAACTTTTCTATCCTTTTCTTTAGGTTCATTTACCGATTGGCCTAAATATATTCGTGTTTATTTGCTCGCTTTAGTGGTGATGGTGCTCTTCTCGAAAATAATTGGTTCTTTATTTATCGCAACTGATGACATTATTAGGTTGTTTAGATGGATAGGAAGCTATTTTACTACAGCAACTGTTGCGGAAAACGAAAATATACATCGTATTTCCAGATTAAAATTTTTGAATCAAATTGCTTTAGGGATGACGGTTTTACCGTTTGCGGGTTTTGTTTATGGAATGGTTAGAGGTGCTTTCGATTATAAAATACATACAACAAAATTGATTTTACCAAAATTGCCTGATGCCTTCAATGGCTTGAAAATAGTGCAAATATCTGATATTCATTCCGGAAGTTTTGTTTCATCATCTCACTTGGAAGAGGTTGCAAAAATTATTCAAAAGCAGAAACCTGATATTGTATTTTTTACCGGAGATTTAGTGAATAACCGTGCATCTGAAACCGCACCATTTATTGAAACACTCAGTACAATAAAGGCACCAATGGGCGTTTTCAGCATACTTGGTAATCATGATTATGGTGACTATGTACCTTGGGATAGTGTCAAAGAAAAGCTCCAAAATTTAAACGATTTAAAGGATGTACATGGTAAATTAGGTTGGAAATTATTATTGAATGAACACATTCCTTTAAAAAGGGGAGATGCCGAAATTGCATTGATAGGTATTGAAAACTGGGGAGGTAATTTTAAATTTTCTAGATATGGCGATTTAAAAAAAGCATATGCAGGAGCTGAAAAATATCCTGTTAAGTTACTGCTTTCACATGACCCCTCTCACTGGAATATACAAGTAAAAGAGGAGTATACAGATATCGATGTTACATTTAGTGGTCATACACATGGAGGTCAATTCGGTATTGAGATTCCCGGTTTCAAATGGAGTCCTTCTCAATATGCGTATAAACAATGGGCAGGCTTGTATAGTGAGCAAAATCAACATTTGTATGTTAACCGAGGTGTTGGCTTTTTGGGATATCCTGGCAGAGTGGGTATTTCACCTGAGATAACAGTTATGGAGCTTTATAATTCCTAATCTTTAATTCAATAATTCCTTCTATGGCTGATGCATTAAAAGAACTATTCAATAAAAAATTCTATCAGCATTTTGCTGAGGAATTCCATAAAATTGATAAAAATTTTCATCCTGATAAATTTGTAAAAGAGGTTACGAAAAATAGTGAACAATTGTCGCTAAATCAACGTATGCGCATTACTTCCGTTGTGTTGAAAAAACATTTACCTTCCGATTATAAAAAATCTACTGAACTATTATTTAAAATAATTCCTAATTTAGAAAGAGGTTATACTTCACTTGTATTGCCTGATTTTGTTGGTTTATACGGACAACAAAATTTTGATATTTCGATGGAAGCATTAAAATATTTCACTCAATTTGGTTCTTCAGAATTTGCAATTCGTGAATTCCTAAAACGTGATTTTAATAGAACAATTAAAGTGATGAATAAATGGGCTACCGATACCAATTATCACGTAAGACGATTGGCTTCTGAAGGCAGCAGGCCTCGATTACCATGGTCATTCAAGTTGAAAGATGTAATCGACAATCCCAAATGTACTCAATCCATTCTTGAAAAATTAAAAACAGATAAAGAGTTGTATGTTAAAAAATCGGTTGCAAATCATTTGAATGATATCTCGAAAGATAATGCTGAATGGATGTTTCAACTTTTATCTTCCTGGGACAAAACCAATGAGAATACCTTGTGGATCGTAAAGCACGCTAGTCGTACGCTAATTAAAAAGGGGAATGCCAAAACACTTTCACTTTTTGATTTTGAAAAAAATGTAAAAATTAATCTTCATAATTTTAAATTAAATAAATCAAAATTAAAATTGGGAGAATCTTTATATTTTGAATTTGATATTACATCAGAAAAATTAAAATCACAAAAATTGGTTATTGATTTTGCGGTTCATTATTTTAAAAAATCCGGTGATTTATCCCCAAAAGTATTTAAACTAAAAGAGCTGGAATTAAAGCCCAATCAGACGGTTCATATAGTTAAAAGTCATCGATTTCAAAATTTTACAACCAGAAAACATTATTCCGGGCAACATATTATTGAAATTTTGGTCAATGGAAAATCTTTTTATAAAAAACAATTTGAGCTTGTTGTAACAGATAAATAAAAATAATTTTTGAAAACAAAATCACTTCAAATACTTCAGTATTTTATTCTTCTAGCCGCTGGTGTGGCCCTTTTATGGCTTTTTTTTAAAGATTTTGATTTTGTTGAGCTTAAACAATTAATGAGTACCGGGAATTTTTCGTGGTTCTATTTAGTAATGTTAACATCAATAGGGGTGTATGTTTTACGAGTATTGCGTTGGCAAATGCTAATTAAAGCAATTGGAAAAGAAGCTTCTTTTGGAAATGCATTTTCTGCTTTATCAATTGGTTATTTTGTGAACTTTTTTGTTCCTCGTTTAGGTGAACTTACACGTTGTTTGTCAGTAAAAAAACAACATGATATTCCTTTGTTGCAATTGCTTGGAACAGTAATAATAGAGCGAGTTATTGATATAATTAGTTTAATTATTGTATTGTTTTTCACTCTTATTTTACAGTTTGATCAGATAATAGAATTTGTTAATAAAAATATTTTTGTTCCTTTTTATAATGTAGTTATTTTTAAAATAATAAGTGGTAATGGAAAAATAATAATTGTTGCATTTAGTATACTAATTGTTTCTGTTTTTTTATTTTTTTATTTCCGAAAGTACATTCAAAAAAAATCACCAAAACTCCTTTTGAAATTTATTCAAGGCCTAAAAGAAGGACTAGCAAGTGTTGCGAAACTTCAACAAAAAAAGCTTTTTGTAATTTATACTTTTTTAATTTGGGTTGGTTATTTTTTAATGACTTATTTCTGGTTCTTCGTTTTCAAAGAAACATCTGTTTTAACCTGGGGAGCTTGTCTGACCATTTTAAGTATTGGAACGATAGGTCGTTCTGTGCCTATACAAGGGGGAGGCATGGGGGCGTATCATTTTTTAGTTGGACAAGTTGTACTTCTATATGGAGTGGTTGGCATAGCTGGAAAAACTCTAGCAACGCTTATTCATGCTGGTCAAACGTTTTTTACTTTTGCGATGGGTTTAGTTGGATTGATTATTTTCTTTTTGGGATACTGGAGAGCAAGCAATACTAAAACAAATCCAAATTAAAAGAAGAAGCAATTATTTCATAAATTTTAAATGTACTGCATACATTGCAATAAAGCTGGATGTAAGCAATATGCCTTCCCAACTCACCGGCATATTTAGGATCAGCATTGGAACCAATAATAACCCTAAATTGGATAGTGCATAAAAATGAAATCCGATTTTTTTAAAACTCCACATTAAAAGGGCTCCTGTTAAAGAACAAGAGGCAAAAATGAATGTGATTAAATAAAACTTCCATCCTGCTTGTAGTAAATTTATTGTTTGTGCGATAGAAGCGTCATCAGCATTTGGAGCATTTTTCAGAAAGTCGATTACTACCTCTGAAAACAGGGGTGTAAGCAATGCAGATAAACATCCAAGACCTGAAGAAATGAAAGTGAGGATGCACAATACGGTCAATAGAGTGGGGCGTTTTAACTGATTATTTTCATTTGGTATTTCAATCTCTTCCATTTTTAATCAGTTAAAATGCGTTCGCACTCCATTTTTTAAAATTCGTTTTTTGATCATTGTTTGCTAATGTATCCTTTTTAACACTTGCTGTTTTGTAATAACTATTTGGTTGTGAAACAACTTCTAGTTTTTTTAGAATACCACTAGAAAAAATAGACAGAGATATAGGAGCGCTAGAAAAATAATTGCACCATTCAGTAAAATTAGTACCTGAGCCATCCGATTTTATCTGCATATTATTTACTGCAA